>JAGRIO010000498.1 GCA_020443225.1 Pseudomonadales bacterium | reverse complement strand
CATTTACCGGAAACTGGAAGCAAACAACCGAACCGAAGCAGTCCATGAGGCCAGAACAAGAGGTATTCTCTGACCGTGTCTGCCAGCCGGCAATCAGAGCGGCTTAAAAGTCTGCTGATTGCTTCGGTATTGATTATTCTCACTTGTTTCCTTGGTCTTACCCCCTACTCTTATCTGGCCCCGGTCCCCGAAGATGCCCAAAGCTTTGAACGTGTTATGCGATCAGCTGCGCCTGGCGATGAAGTGATTGAACTGCCGTTTTCCTGGCGACCTTCTGATGAATCAGCCACGGAAGAAATATTTAAATTTACCTTTCGACCAGAGACGGCAGATAACAACAACTATTACCTGTTCGTTCCTTACTACCAACAACGCCTGCAGCTTAAAGCAGGAGATGAAATTATTTATGACAGTGATGCTGAAGGTCCATGGCGAGGCTCCCTGATATTTTCCAATGCCCTTATCCGGTTGCCAGACTCTGTCCGGCAGGGAGAGTTGATCAAATTTGAGATAATTGTAAGCACACTGAAAATCCAGCCCATGCGCCCTCTTGGTACTCTGTCAAATTTTTATATCGGCGAACTGGAGGCGCTGCAACCCAGCTACCTGAAATCAGATTTTGTATTGTCATTGTTCATGCCAGCCTTAATTGGCATCTCTTTTTTCTGGACAGTGAATTGTCTGACGATATATTTCCTGCGGCCTAAGGATGTTGTGTTTGGCTGGTTGAGCGGTACGCTTTTACTGAACAGCCTTATGGGATTTCCGCTCTTTTTCCCTTACTTTCCCAGCCTGTATCTCTTCATTGGCTATTTTCTGTTACTCCCAGCCTTGCTAGGCCCCGTGTTACTTGGCTTTACATTTGCTGTGATCAACAAAGATTTGCCACCATCGTTAGTTAAAGGTTTCGGCGTCATTCTGTTGATTCTGGCAATAGCGGTTACGTTTTTTGGCGCACTACTACAGGAAATCGTCTTCTCATTTTCATTACCGGTACTGGCCCTGTGCTTGCTGGTGTCGATCTATCAACTGACAGCGCATTTTTTAAAGCACAGAGAGACCGACAAACTGATACTGGTTCTGGGATATTTGCTGATCCTGCAAGGCCTGGTTCATGACTTTGCAATACATGCCCAACTTATTCATGACTGGATATTTGCCGCTCGAATTAATTCTCTGCTTACACTCATGGGAGTCGCGCTATATCTCACAAAAGTTCAGGTCGAAACGTCAAATTTGCTGGATGACGCAGCGAGTGATCTGCAACACCGACTGTCTGAGAAAGAAGAGGAACTGACTCTGGCATTCGCCAGTCAGAAAAATTTGCTGGAGTCGCAGACGATCAGTAAAGAACGCCGAAGAATTACTCAAGATCTGCATGATGGCGTAGCGGGTCATCTGGTGACGATCATGGCGCTTTCTGACGCCGACACCATAGAGAAGGACGAAATTACGAATACTGCCAGACACGCACTGATGGATCTCAGGCTGGTTATGGACACTCTCAGCAATACCGAGGCTGATTTACGGTTCACTCTGGCAACCTTTCGTGACCGGTGTCTGCACCCAGTACAAGCGCTGGGTATTGATATTCAGTGGGTTATCGGGGAGCTGGCTGATAAGCGTCGCTGGAGAACCAACGAACTCCTGAACATAGTCCGTATCTTACAGGAAGCACTGAACAACGCTCTGCGACATGGCCAGCCAGACGCTATCAGGTTTGAAGTTCAGGAAGACCCTGATGGACAACTCACCTTTGTCGTCACCAACTCAGGTGGCATGAGTTACTCAGCATCAGACTATTCAGGACCAGATGGCATGGGAATCCGAAGCATGAAAACCAGAGCTGAAATGCTCAATGGAAAGCTCACGATTGAACCACTTCCGACTGGCGCAAAAGTAACTCTGACATTGTCTGCCCAGAGTAAAGAGTCTGGCCGGTAAAGAGCCTGGGCGGGCCCGACCACTCACACAG
>JAGRIO010000004.1 GCA_020443225.1 Pseudomonadales bacterium | reverse complement strand
GGTTACATTAATGCAAGGTCTGCGCTGGATTGGGCTGAGGCTCATTTCAGGCCAACACAACTGGTTGTTGCCGGTGCGAGTGCCGGCTCGATTGCCGCGCCATTCTATGGTCAATTGCTGGCCAGAGCCTGGCCGCAGGCTGATGTCGCCGTTATCAGTGATGCCAGTGGTGGTTACCGGTCAGGCGCGGTTAATGGCTTACTGCATACTTGGGGCACACCGCAGATTCTCCGGCAGGCTGGCGACTACGATCAGCTGGCTGCCGAAACAGCTGACTTTGAAGATCTGACGATTCAGGCCGGTCTGCGCGCAAAACAGTTGCGGTTTCTGCATTACAATACTGCCCGGGATGAGTCGCAGCGATTCTTTCTGTCTCTGCTGGGGGCAGCAGCAGACGCAGATCTGGTGACGAAAATTCGAGCTAATGAGGCAGATATCCGGTCAGAATTACCGGGCCGGTTTACCTCATTTACCGATACAGGTGTTGAGCACATGATTCTGGCGTATCCCCGATTCTACGAGCGCGCTGTTGCCGGAACCAGCTTCAGGGATATGGTTGCCGCTTTTCTTGATGGCGATGTAAGACCCGCTGTTGATTGTGGTATCTGTCAGCAGTAAGTCAGGCAGGTCCGGCACGACATCTGCCGTGCCGGACCGGTATTTTCTGAACGCCTTGTGACTGACCTGGAATACAGGGCACTCATCTCAGTCGAAACTGATGCCCTGCGCCAGCGGTAACTCAGTGCCATAGTTGATGGTATTGGTGCTGCGGCGCATGTAGCCCTTCCAGGCATCAGACCCGGACTCACGCCCGCCACCGGTATCTTTTTCGCCACCAAACGCCCCGCCAATCTCTGCGCCACTGGTGCCGATATTAACGTTGGAGATGCCGCAGTCACTGCCGGTCGCTGATGTGAAACGCTCAGCTTCCCGCAGGTCATTGGTAAAGATAGCCGATGACAACCCCTGACTGACTTCGTTGTTACGGCTGATCGCCTCAGCAAGATCCTGATACCTGAAGCAGTAGAGCAGGGGTGCAAAGATTTCTTCAAACTCGTTTGTGATGTCGTCGGGCATTTCTATCAGGCAGGGACGGACATAGAAACCGTCTTCATAACCCTCAACTCCGATAACTTCACCCCCTTCGATGGTAGCGCCAGCTTCTGCCAGCATGGCAATTTTTGCCTGCATGGCGTCGATAGCATGCTGATCGATCAGCGGGCCAACCAGCGTGCCGGCGGCCAGTGGATTGCCGACCCGGATGGTTTGCCAGGCGGCTTTCAGTTTTTCCAGCAGGGTATCAAACACCGCCTCATGACAGAACAGACGGCGAGTGGTGGTACAGCGCTGACCTGCGGAGCCGACAGCACCGAAGAGAATAGCGCGGGTCGCCATATCCAGGTCGGCAGAGGGCGTAACGATAATGGCATTGTTCCCGCCCAGCTCCAGGATGCAACGACCGAACCTGGCTGCTACCAGGGGGGCAATTTCCCGTCCCATGCGCGTGCTGCCGGTGGCGCTCACCAGCGGTATCGCTGAATGTGCGGCCAGCGACTGGCCCTGAGTTGCATCACCAATGACGAGTTGTGAAAGGTGCTCTGGCGCTTCCGGGCAGGCTTTCATAGCCTGTCTTAGAAGGGTTTGACAGGCGAGGGCAGTCAGGGGTGTTTTTTCGGAGGGTTTCCAGATAATGCTGTTGCCACACACCAGCGCCAGTGCCGCATTCCATGACCAGACAGCAACAGGGAAATTAAACGCCGAGATGATCAGCACCGGACCCAGGGGATGCCAGTTTTCCTGCATCTTGTGCAAAGGGCGCTCAGACGCAATGGTCAGACCGTGGAGCTGGCGTGACAGACCCACTGCAAAGTCGCAGATGTCTATCATTTCCTGTACCTCACCCAGCCCTTCCTGGAGGATTTTTCCACATTCAATACTGACCAGCTTGCCCAGCGCCTGCTTATGACTACGCAGCAATTCGCCGAATATCCGGACCAGTTTACCCCTGACCGGTGCCGGCACTTCGCGCCACTGCTGAAAGGCTGACTGCGCGAGGGCAGCGATGTCATCGGCTGTTTGCCGGTTCAGGCCGACGGTGGCAATCGTCTTGCCGGTGACCGGTGAGACCACAGGCAAATCATGCTGCTGGTACAGATCAGCGGCTACGCCCATGTGTTCAAGGCAACGCAACGCTTCGGCAGCGATGGTGTCTCTGGCTGTTTCCTGTTGGGGAGCAATGACTGAACTCATGCTGATGCGCCTCCTAATGCCTGGGGGTGATGTATCTGGTATGCACTGCCGAATCGGTTCTGCAGAAAAATCTGCAGGGGAATGTCTTCCTGACGTACAAGGCCCTGATCCGGCAACTGACCTGCCACCAGCAAATCCAGCGTTGCACAGATGCTACTGGCAGTGGTGATCTGAATAGCGCTGCGTGGAACACCGTTGATCTCCATACCGTAGATTTTGTTGGCATAGGTTTTCTGAATCAGGCGTCCCTCCTGCCGGCCACTGACGGTCACAAAAATCAGCACCACGTCCTGCATGGTAGCGGGCACTGAATTTTCCAGCACGTCCTTCAGCAGATCACGGCGTTCACTGAGCCGCAGGTCCTGCAGCAGTATCTTCATGACATCCCGGTGGCCAGGGTAGCGAATGGTCTGGTAGCTGAGATTGGATACCTTGCCTGCCAGGGTGTCGGTAAGGGTGCCGATGCCTCCTGAGGTATTGAAAGTTTCGTAGTTAATTCCGTCCAGGGAGAAGTGCTGCAGATTCTCCAATGCCGGCGACAGAACTTTCTGACCCTTTTCAATACAGACACACGGCTCACAATATTCATTGATAACCCCGTCGGTACTCCAGGTCAGGTTGTAGTTCAGCGCATTGGACGGATACTGCGGTAACGCGCCAACGCACATTCGAATGGTCTCCAGGGCATCGAACTCACGGGCAATGTCCATGGTAACAATGGAAATAAAACCAGGTGCCAGACCGCACTGAGGAATCATGGCGGAACGAGCGGTGGCAGCGAGTTCAAGCACCCGCTCGGTGCTGGCCACGTCCTCTGTCAGATCGAGGTAGTGAGTGCCGGTATCGTGTGCGGCTTCTGCGATCAGGTGGGTGAGATAGAAAGGGGTAGCGCTCAGGACGGCAAATTGTGCCTGCAACAGAGTCCGCAGGCCGTCGGCGTCGTTGATGTCCAGATGGCACCGGCTCAGCATGGGGTGGTCAGGTATCCGCTCCAGCAAGGCGGCATTGCTGTCAGTCAGGGTGACATGGTAATCGCCAGATGTCAGCAGCAGGTCGCAAATGGTTTCGCCGATCTTGCCGGCACCGATAATCGCAATATTGTACGTGTTTTTGTTCACACCCTTGCTCCGGAAGCTTCAAAGTACTGAGAGTTTCGAATGCTTTTCAGACAAAATGAATCGTCAAATTGGACAAATTGAGCAACAATATGGGCAAAATGTCATAAAGAGCGGACATTATGTCTGAATCGACGCTGGATCAGCGCCTGCTGCAGCTGTTGCAGCAGGATGCCCGCATCAGTACCTCCGCACTGGCCCGTAAACTTGGTGTGTCGCGGTCAACCGTCAACAATCGTCTGCAGCGGCTGGAAGCCAACGGTGTTATAGCCGGTTATACCCTGCGTCTGGGCAGTGAATATCTGGCGGGTCTGATTACTGCCCACGTACTGGTTAAGGTTAACCAGAAGCTGACTGCGCAGGTGAACCGCGACCTGATCGCCATACCGGAAGTGATCGCAGTCTATGCCATCAGTGGAGATTACGACCTGATTGCGGAGGTTCGCTCCGCCACAACGGCAGGGCTCAATCAGTTGCTCGATGCCATTGGTAATCTGGATGGCGTTGAGCGAACCAATTCTTCCGTGATTCTTGAGACCCGCCTGCGACGTTAGGAATTCTGACTGTGCTGGTTCTGCCGGGCGCATGACTGTGCCATCATGGGGCCATGACAGGTTCCTTATTCTGGTACGACTTTGAAACCACCGGTGTTGACCCGGCGCGTGACCGTGCCATTCAGTTTGCCGGTGTACGTACTGACACCAGTCTTAACGTGATTGGTGAGCCTGTAAACCTGTTCTGCCGGCCAGGTAACGACACCATTCCTGCGCCCGGAGCCATGCAGGTGACGGGCATTATGATGTCTGAACTGCAGCAGCGGGGGCTGCCGGAAACCGCCTTTATCGGCAAGATCCACGAAGCATTCTCTGTGCCCAATACCTGTGTGACGGGCTATAACAGTATTCGCTTTGACGATGAATTCACCCGCTACACGCTGTATCGTAATTTTCTCGACCCTTATGCCCGTGAGTGGCAGAGCGGTAACTCACGCTGGGACGTGATTGACTTGTTCCGTATGGCTCACGCATTGCGGCCAGAAGGGTTCGAATGGCCGAAGCATGAAGACGGCACGCCTTCGTTCCGGCTGGAACAGCTGACTGCGGCGAACCAGATCAGTCATATGGATGCGCATGATGCGGTCTCTGATGTGCTGGCGACCATAGATATCACCCGCAAGCTGAAAGCCGCCCAACCGCGGCTGTATGACTTTCTTTATCAGCTGCGGCTCAAGCGTCATGTGCTCGATCAGCTTTACCCGCTGGGTAAGTCTGCGGTGGTACATGTCTCGTCCATGTATCCGGCGCGGCAGAATTGTCTGGCCGTGGTCCTTCCCTTATGTGTCCATCCCGGCAACAGCAACGGGGTGATTTGTTTTGACCTGGCTGCTGATCCTGGCCTGCTGACCGACCTGACAGCCAGTGAGATTAGCCAGCGGATATTTACCAGTAATGCAGAGCTGGCGGCGCAGGGGCTGGAACGGGTGCCCCTCAAGACTATTCACATTAATCGCTGTCCGGCTGTCGCACCTCTCACAACGCTGCGGGGACAGGAGGCACGTCTGGGTGTTGACCTGGCGCTTTGTCAGCGGCATATGCGGCAATTGCAGACTTCCGGCGGGGTTGTCGAGAAGCTGACAGAAGTTTTCGCCGCTAATCAGTTTGAGATGACTGAGGACCCGGATCTCATGTTGTATCAGGGAGATTTCTTCACCGCAGCAGATCGGGAGACCATGCGCGAGTTAAGGTCTCTTGACCCCGCGAGACTGGCTGGATTCAGCAATTCCTTCATGGACCCGAGACTGCCAGAGATGCTGTTTCGTTACCGTGCGCGGAATTTTCCTGAGACCCTGAGCCCGGAAGAGCGCAAAGCCTGGGATGACTGGCGCTGGGCGCAGTGGAATAGTGGTGCTGTACTGACGGAAACCCGGGCCGAGATAAACCGACTGCAGGCGACTCAGGGCGAAAGTCCCTGCCTCAGTGATCTTGCCCGCTATCTGGATGAGTTAGAGAGACCTTTTCTGCAGGATAGTGAGCACTGACAACCAGTGGATCAACCGACCCGTTATCATCAGCTCTGAGGTCCGGAAATCTTTGCGCCCACAACTGGCAAATTTCCCAGTGTTTGCCATAGTTACTGGGTGTCTAATCATTTGCGCACAGCATGTCAGAGCAACCTTCTTCACCCCTTGCCGGGACGGATCTGAATAATCTCCGGCTCAGGTTTGGTGATGCCCTGCAGATTCAGTTTGAGGGCATTACCGAACGCTTTCACGTGCGCCTGATTGGCTATCTGGAGAACCGCTCGATCATTATGACTATTCCGGTCAAAGCTGGTCGTCTGGTGGCAATGCGTACTGGACAATCGCTGAATGTCCGGATGATGGTGAACGACCGTGCCTGTGCTTTCGCTTCCGAAGTACTGCATACCTACCGCCTGCCATATCCCCATGCCCATATCCGGTACCCGGATGAGCTGATCACCAATAACGTTCGCAAGGCCGTGCGGGTTGAAACCCGGGTAGACGGTACGGTGATCAATACGTCCATTGGCGAGCGGGCGCGGGAAATTCGCTGTTACCTTTCAGACATCAGCGAGACTGGGGCTCATCTGGTCACACCCATGCGTATCGGTAAATCTGGTGATGAAATCTGCATGAATCTTGAGCTGAATATCGGTGGCATTCCGCGCATGCTGAGCGTGCCCGGGGTACTGCGGGCCAGGCTGAAGATCAGACCCGCCTCAGACGAAAGAGAAGTCCATTATGGGGTAGAGTTCCTGCCCCTTAATGATGATGAGAAAATCGAACTGATCGCCTTTGTTTACTCAAAACTCTCCGCTGTTTAAATGCCCTGTCGGGTGTCCGGTTTGCCCGCCGCGAAAGTAACTCGCTATACTGCCGGTCAGGCTGTCTGAAGCAGATGGTGTGAGGAAGCACAGATACAAAGCATTACAGATACAAAGCATTGAAGTATCTGCCTTCCCTGCACTGGTGGTTGAGGCGCGATTTATCCAGAGCCACACGGCGGGCATGTCACCTTGAATCAAATTGCGGTCGAATTTGACCAGATCACGAAAGCTTATGCAGAGACGGTCGTCGTCAGTGATCTGACCGTCGCCATTCCTGCCGCTGTCACGACCGCACTGGTGGGTGAAAGTGGTAGTGGCAAGTCTACTCTGTTACAACTGATCAATGGGCTGGTACGCCCGGATGCCGGGGAAGTGCGCATCTTTGGTGAAGCGCTGGACTATGCCCGCCTGCCAGAGACAAGAACCCGGATGGGCTATGCGGTACAGGGCGCAGGATTGTTCCCGCACCTGACAGTGTCAGGGAATATCACACTGGTAGCGAGGCAGCGCGGCTGGCCTGAATCCAGAATCGAAGAACGCTTCCTGACCCTGATGAATTTACTGGAGTTACCGGAAGACTTCCGGGATCGCTATCCCCACAGCCTGTCTGGCGGCCAGCAGCAACGGGTGAGCCTGTGCCGTGCCATGATGCTCGACCCACCACTGATGCTACTTGATGAGCCATTTTCTGCCCTTGATCCCATCACCCGCCGTTCCATTCATGAGGAGTTCCTGAGGTTGCAGGCATTGGGGCCAAGAACGACTGTGCTGGTGACTCACGATCTGGCAGAAGCAGAAAAGCTGGCTGACTGGCTGATTATTCTGCGTGATGGCGAGATCGTTCAGTGCGGTGAGTTGAGCGCTGTGCGCGAGTCGCCTGCCGATGATTATGTGCGCAGGTTGCTGGAGGAAAGTCGCTGATGACCATGCCCCGCCTGGCGAGCAGAACACTGTTGATACTGTTACTGAGCTTACCGCTTACCGGGTGGGGAGCGGAAAAGCTGGTGGTTGCCAGTAAGAATTTTAATGAAGGTTACCTGCTGGGCGAGCTGATGGCGCAGGTGCTGGAAAATCATGGTTATGAGGTGGAGCGACGCTTTGGGCTGGGTGGTACGCTGGTGTGCTATGAAGCACTGCTGGCGGGAGAAGTGGATGTTTATGGTGAGTACACGGGCACGCTGGCGCAGGCCATTCTGAAGGTTGATGATCTGGCGCCGGACCGCGCGCGCCTCAATACGCTGCTGCATGACTCGCCGGTGGAAGTGCTGGATTCCCTGGGTTTTAACAACACCTATGCGATTGCGCTGAAGGCCGGGCTTTCCCGCAGTCTGAATGTGACAAAAATCTCTGACCTCGCCCTTCACAATGAACTGACCTATGCATTTTCCCTTGAATTTCTTAACCGGCAGGATGGCTGGCCTGGTCTGGCACAAACCTATGGTCTGACCAGTGCGCCAACGGGTATTGAGCACGGACTGGCATACCAGGCGATGGACGAGGGCAAGATTGATATTACCGATGCCTACTCTACCGATGGTGACCTGAAGCGTTACGGACTGGTCACGCTGACTGACGATCGTGAGTACTTTCCGCAGTATTTTGCCGTGCCCTTCGTACGCAAGGATTTGCCGCCGGCAGCCCGGCAGGCACTGGGTAAGCTGGCGGGACGAATCGATGACGACACCATGCGCCAACTGAATGCGCAGGTAGTGATTGAAGGGCGTTCTTTTGCCGAAGTGGCAGCCGGATTTCTGCAACAGAGCGGGCTGGGCGGAGAAGAACGGGAACTGGATGACTGGCAGGATCAACTGGCACGTAACACGCTGACTCATCTCAAGCTGACATTTATTGCACTGGCGCTGGGCTGCATGGTCGGGCTGCCACTGGGCATTCTGGTATACAGACACAAAACCCTGTCCCGTCTGGTGCTGTATGTCGCAGGTCTGTTGCAGACGGTGCCTTCTATTGCGCTGCTGGCACTGATGATACCGTTGTTTGGTATTGGTGAGGTTCCTGCCATTATTGCGCTGTTTCTGTACTCAATTCTGCCAATTCTGCGCAATACCATTACGGGCCTGATTACGATTGATCCACTGCTGAAACGTGTGGCTGAGGCGATCGGTCTTAACAACCGGGAGCAACTGGTGCGAATTCTGTTGCCGATGGCGATGCCAACCATTCTGGCGGGCATTCGTACAGCGGCAGTAATCAGTATCGGAACGGCGACGCTGGCTGCGTTTATTGGAGCCGGTGGCCTGGGTGAGCCTATTGTTACTGGGCTTGCGCTCAACGATGCCAGTCTTATTCTGCAGGGCGCAGTGCCGGCAGCAATGCTCGCGATTGTTACTGAATTGCTGTTTGAAGGGCTGGAGCGGCTGTTGGTCAAGCCACACATGCTGAAAGGTCAACTGCCGGAATAGTATGCCACTAACGCTTGTAGCAGGGTTGCATGTCAGGCCTGCTAAAGTTTCGGTGTGCTGCAGCTCTTTACGACTGTCAGAACTGAAACTGTGAGACGAATTCTATGAAGTTGCGGGCGCCGGACGATAACTGCTTTCGTTTGCGATGAAATATGCCGTAGGTCAGGTTGATCTCGGCAAAATCCAGTGAATCAATGGTTTGCAGGTTGCCGAGCCCTGGCATGCTGTTTATCAGGCTCCGGTCCAGAAAACTCATGCCAGAGCCTGCGGCAACCAGGGCGCAACGCAGGTTGATATCGCTGATTTCCCAGATGGTTCCGAATGAGTCCCGTAGCTTGTCCAGTGCCGGTCGCATGTCCGGGTCGTCCAGGTGCGAGACGATGAGCGGCACTTCACGGGCCAGCTTCAGCGGATCATTACCGTATTGCTGCAGGCTGGGATGATCCCTGCTGATCATCAGGTTGCGCTTTTCCTCGAACAGCGGCAGGGTCGTTAGTTGGTCCGGCATGCGCTTCTGGAATGGGCCGAAGCCCAGTTCCCACAGATCGGTAGTGATAGCGCTGATGATCTGCCTGCTCGGCATTACCTGAATCTTCAGACGGGTCAGCGGGCTCGTGGCACAGTACTGATTCATCATTCTGGCACCGTAAACATGATTGATGGTGCCACTGATAGCTAATAACAGGGTGGAGAGAATACCCTCCTTGATGTTTCGAATATCCGTCAGCACGTTTTCTTCTTCCGCCAGGACGGATTCTGCATAGTGCAGCAGCCGGATACCGGTTTCAGTCAGCTTTAATGGGTTGCGCTCGAACAGTACCGTATCCAGCTTCTTTTCCAGATTGGCAATGGTCTGACTGACAGCGGACTGAGTGATAAACAGCCGGTCGGCAGCTTTCTTAAAGCCGCCTTCATCGTGCACGGTCTTCAGTGCACGAATCTCGTTAGTTTCAATATGAACGGGCATATTCAGGCTTCCGGTTGAGTTCCTGTTCTGAGACGTTCGGCCAGCATCCAGGCAACGGGCAGGACGATAAGCGTTAACAAAAGTGTCACGATCATACCACCGACCATTGGTGCGGCAATCCTGCTCATTACATCAGAGCCAGGCCCCGTCCCCCAGGTTGCAGGTACCAGCCCGGCAATGGTTGCAATCCCGGTCATCAGCATGGGTCGCAAGCGTCTGCCTGCACCTTCAGTGACTGCGCTTTGCAGAGCCCCGTTTCGCTGATTCATCGCGGCTGACTTCAGGTACTGCAGCATAATGATGCCGGTCTCTGCAGTGATTCCGACCAGTGCAATCAGACCAACCACGACGGCGACTGACAGATTGAAGTCCATGGCCGCCAGGGTAACCAGCCCACCGGCCAGTGCAACCGGAAGCGTGAGCAGAATGAGTATGACATCCGTAAAGCGACGAAAGGTGAGATACAGAATACCAGTAATCAGCAGCAGGGTGAGGGGCACAATAATTGTGAGCCTTGCCTCGGCACGTTGCAGGTATTCGAACTGTCCGGCCCAGGTAACACTATAGGTGGGGGGCAATGTCAGTCGGGCTGCCAGCAACTCAGAGGCTTTGTTAACGTAGCCTGTCAGATCACTGCCGTGTATATCGATGAACACAGTACCGGTGGGACGGGCATTTTCACTTTTAATCGCGGCCGGACCCTCATCTATCCGGATATCTGCAATGTCGCCGAGAACCAGATGAATGCCGCTGGCAGTCACCACAGGCAGTGCTCGCAATGCTTCGGGTGAATTGCGGTAATTCTGCGGGTAGCGCATGTTGATGGGGTAGCGTGCCAGTCCCTCAACGGTGTAGCTGACATTGGTCCCGCCTACCGCGGTGGATAGCACCAGGTGAATGTCGGCCACGTTCAGTCCGTAACGTGCTGCTTTAGCCCGGTCAATGTCTATGGTGATATACCGGCCGCCCTGTACCCGCTCAGCATAGACCGAAGCTGTCCCGGGCACAGCACTCAGAATTGTCTCGATGTCACGCCCCAAGGTCTCGATGACACTGAGGTCGGGACCAGTAATACGCAAGCCTAACGGTGTCTTTATGCCTGTTGATAACATGTCGATGCGGGTTTTAACCGGCATGACCCAGGCGTTGCTCAACCCGGGTGCCTGAATCAGCGCGTCCAGTTCCGCAATCAGTGTATCCGTGGTCATTCCCGGTCGCCATTCAGATCTGGGATTCAGCTGTATGAAGGTCTCGATCATCGTCAGAGGCGCCGGGTCTGTAGCGGTATCTGCCCGGCCCGCTTTGCCGTAGACGGTTTCCACTTCTGGCAGGGTTCGGATCAGTTTGTTGGTCTGTTGCAGAATCTGGTGGGCGGTACCGATAGATATGCCTGCATAGGTCGTTGGCATATACATCAGATCACCCTCATCCAGAGGTGGCATGAACTCCCGACCCAAGTCCTTCGTCTGCGCCAGTCCCCAGACCGTGAACGCGAGGGTGGCGATCAGGGGTAGGGCCGGTGCGCGCAATGCCAGGCCCAGCAGACGTTGATAAAACCCAACGATGTAGCGGTCAAAGAAGCTGACCCTCTGCTGTTTTCCTGGCTTTTTCCTTATCAGAAAACCGGCCAGTACCGGCACCAGAGTGATTGTCAGCAAAGCTGCGGCCGCCATAGACCAGGTTTTGGTCCAGGCCAGTGGCGAGAACAGTTTGCCTTCCTGAGCCTCAAGGGCGAAGACTGGTATGAAACTGATGGTGATGATGATCAGGCTGGCAAACAGTGAGGGTCCGACTTCCCGTGCGGCTGCAAGCACCTTGTCCCAGTGCGGGGTATCCGTCCCGGATTCCTGATGCCGGTGCAGATTTTCGATCATCACAATAGTGCCGTCTACCATGGTGCCGATGGCCAGAGCGATGCCGCCCAAGGACATGATGTTGGCATTGAGGCCCTGCAGTTGCATAACCATCACCGCTATGACAATACCCAGTGGCAGGGTAATCAGGGTGACGATAGCTGATGGCAGGTGCAGCAGAAAAATGGCACACACCAGAATCACCAGTGCGAGTTCCATGGTAAGTTTTTCCGCCAGGTTGCGAATGCTGCCATCGATCAGAACTGAACGGTCATAGACCGGTACGATGGTGACGCCCTCTGGCAGACTGGCACGCAGAGTTTGCAGCTTGTCTTTGACTCTGGCTATCGTGGTGCTGGCATTCTCACCATGACGCATGATGATAATGCCGCCGACGGCTTCACCTTCACCATTGAGATCCGTGACACCACGACGCATCTGCGGTCCGGTGCTGATCTCCGCCAGATCCTTCAGCAGTATGGGCGTGCCTCTGCTGTCAGTCCCGAGGGGAATAGTCCGCAGGTCATCTTCAGTCTGGATGTAGCCCGTGACCCGCACCATGTATTCCGCTTCTGCCATCTCAATCACCGAGGCGCCAGTTTCGCTATTGCCGCTTCTGATGGCGTGGCTCAGATCGGAAAGGGACAAACCAAAAGCTTTAAGACGGTTCGGATCTACGGTGACCTGAAACTGACGGATCATGCCGCCGGCAGTGGCGACTTCTGATACGCCTTCAATACTCTGCAACTCATATTTCAGAAACCAGTCCTGCAAACTGCGCAGTTCACTGATGTCATGCTTGCCGCTGCGATCTTCCAGTGCGTAGATGTACACCCACCCCACACCGGTTGCATCCGGACCCAGACTGCTGGTGGCTCCTTCCGGCAGCCGCGCGGTGATCTGGGCCAGATATTCCTGCACTCTGGCTCTGGCCCAGTAAATATCCGTGCCTTCCCCAAACAGGACATACACAAATGAGTCGCCGAAAAAAGAGAAGCCGCGCACGGTTCTGGCGCCGGGTACAGACAGCATGGCGGATGAAAGGGGAAAGGTAACCTGGTCCTGCACAATTGAAGGGGACTGACCAGGCCAGGTGGTTCTGACGATCACCTGCACATCTGACAGGTCTGGTATGGCGTCTACCGGTGTTTTCTGAAGCGCCAGATAACCAGCGCCGGAGCATATTATTGCCAGCAGAACCACCCAGTAGCGGTATTCGACCGAGAGCCCAATGATACGGTTAATCATGACCCGGCTTCTCCATACCGTTGACGTGCCGGGTCGCTGTATCTTCCGGCCTGTCGGTGCTTTCTGTCTGCTGGCGGTCTCCGGCAGCTGAAACCTGAGCCACTTCGGTAATAACAAAATCACCCGCAGCGGTGATGGTGAAGGTGAAGTCAACCACATCGCCGGTATGTAACTGATCAAGGATAGCCTGCGTGGCGGCGATGAAAGAGACGCTGGCTGGTTCACGCCCCCATTTGCTGATAGCAGAGCGTTGAATCTGTACCTGATTGCTGAGCCGGTTGGTGAATTCCACTTCACCGCTGACCTGCGCTGAATTATTGTCAGACGGGTTATGGTCGCTGAGGTCCGGAAACAGGCTCGGATCGGCATTGTCCGACAGCAGATCGAGTCCCCGCGCGCGGGATGATTCAGAATCAATCAGGAATTGTCCGGAGGTGACAATCAGCTCGTTTTCCTGCAGACCGGAAACAATTTCTGTGAGCTGCTGATTTCGCTGACCGGTGATCACCTGGCGACTGCTGAATTCGCCATCACCTGTAGTTGCTACAACCCGCTCACCGTCAGCGGTCCGGATGATGGCGTCAGTGGGTACCAGCAAGACCGGATCGGCTTCGCTGCGTATCAGTCGAATGTCAGCGTACATTTCTGGTCGCAGCAGTTGATCCGGATTTTCCAGGCTGATGCGTAATTGCAGGGTGCGACTGCGTGGATCCAGTGTCGGGTAGACATAGTCCACCATTCCCTGCCAGATTCTGCCAGGAAAGCCCACGACGGTTACCTCGGCACGGTCGCCCGTTGTGATCAGACGTGCCTCGGACTCAGGAAGCCGTGCGTCGACCCATACTGATCCGAGACTGCCGATGGACATCATGGTGGTGCCGGGCTGAACGAAGAAACCTTCTCTGATAGCCAAATGATCGATGATGCCATCCTGCGGCGCATAGTAGCTTACGCGATTACTGACCTTGCCGGTTGTGATGAGGTCACTGATTGCCTGCTCGGTGAATTGCAGCGCCCGCAGCTTCTCGCGGGTACCATTCATGAGCGTCTGATTGCCCTTCTGTAATGACAGCAACAGCTCCTCCTGGGCGTTCACCAGCTCCGGCGAGTACAGTTCGTAAAGCAGCTGACCCTTACGGACTGGGTCTCCTTCTGCTTTGATGTGAAGTTTCTCAACCCAACCCTCCACTCGCGGATGTATGTGCACCATGGTGTTTTCGTTGTAGCGGACTGAGCCGACGGTTATAAGCTCTTGCGACAGTCTGTCGCGGGTGACGCGGGCGGTACGAATGCCGAGGTTGTGAGACATAGCCGGATCGATATGTACGGTTCCGGGGGTGTCGTCCTTCGAACCGGAGGTTTCATAGACCGGAATCAGGTCCATGCCCATGGGCGACTTGCCCGGACCGGGACGGCGGTAGTTGGGATCCATCGGGGCAACCCAGTAAAGCGGTTGTGGTCCGCTGGATTCGGGTGGCGCAGACTGAGTGCCAAAATAGTAGCCTGTTGCTGCGGCGCCAATGCTGAGCAACAGCAAAAATACAATGCTGATTTTCATGTTTAATTATTTCCTGCTGTACACGAAATGGGTTTGGCCCTGCTTCTTACGGGCGCAATGATCCTGTGTCAGGCGGAAATTGGTGGGCGGGAAAGCAAAGTGATGGTGTGTACGGTGGCACCCCCGGCGTCTGCACAGGGATTCACGCTAACGGCCGGAACAGTGAAGTTGACCTCAGCGACCAATGGACTGGCGGACAAATGGCAACCGTGCCAGCCGCAGTCGCAATCCTGACAACAACCGGAGCTGTCACTGTCTGTTGCAGATGTTTGAGTTGACGAGGTTGCCATGTGTGCCTGATCAGCGGGGCTGATGTCAGGCTGATGGTGCATGTGTGCGTGTGCCGGTGTCATCCCGGCCCCGGTGGCAGTCTGTGCTGCGGCGGACATTAACCCGGGCTTCAGGTCGTGGTGTTCAGAGTCAGGTCCACCGGGATGCTGAGTGGTCGCCTGATGAGCGCAGGCAGCAGCGCTGCCTGTAGTCAGCAACAGTAGCTGGCACACGATCATCAGCATGGCGAGTAACTTGGTCATAAAGACAGGCAGACAATGTCAGGTCATTTTTAGGGAGACCATCTTCAGCAAAATTGACGGCGCTGGCAAGTCTGCAGTCTTGAAGGTTTCTCCTGAAAGGCGATTGTCTGCTGCGACCCCTTGACCTTCGGGTTGCTGCAACCTTTAGCATAGTCTTCAGCATGAGAGGACCTGCCATGAATATTGAGCTGAAAATTGAAGGTATGACCTGTGGTCATTGCGCCGCCAGGGTTACCTCTGCGCTGCAATCGGTAACGGGTGAGCCAGTAAGCGTCAGTCATGAGAGTGACAGTGCAGATATCAGTACCGGTTACTGGCTCGATCCGCAAGAGATCGAAACCGCAGTCGCTGAAGCAGGCTACCGCGTGACTGAGATGATCTTTACAGGCGAGGTCGCTATACCCGTTAGTGGTATGCATTGCCAGAACTGCGTCAGGCGCGTTTCGGGATTGCTGGAAGATGCAGGCCTGACAGTAACGGACTCTGATCTTCAGACGGGCCGGATGACTGTTCTCGGGCGCTTTAATCCGGTTCAGCTGACTGGGACCCTGGCTCAGGCAGGCTATGAGGTCATGGCGGAAACTTCGGATAACACAGCACAGCGGGAGGGAAAGGCCGCAGACACCCTGAAAGCTGAGCACCAGCCTGTCGCCGGCGGGGCAGCGGCTGTAGCTGAGAGCAGGATTGTCAATCTGGCGATTGATGGCATGTCCTGCGCCAGCTGTGTGACAGCGGTGGAGCGAGCGTTGCGCGAAACTCCGGGTACCACCGAGGCGGTGGTTAACTTCGCAGGTGAATCAGCCAGTTGCGAAACATCTGCAACCCTGGATGAACTGCTGGCAGCGGTAGCAGCAGCTGGCTACAGCGCCGCAGAAATGACCGGAGATTCCATCGCAGAGAAAGAGGCTCAACTGGCAAGTGCAATGCGGGGTACCTGGCAGCGAGCACTGGTTGCGCTGAGCGCTGGCGCTGTACTGATGGGCGGTATGATGGCCGGTCTGTTGCCTGACGTCGGTCAGCAGCTGTTCTGGATTCCGGTGGGCACAGGTGTGCTGATGGTCATGATCTATGCGGGCGGTCGGTTTTATCGCGGTGCCTGGACCTCTGCCAGACATCTGACCGCAACCATGGATACCCTCGTTGCTCTTGGAACCGGGTCTGCCTGGCTCTATTCAATGCTGATTGTTTTACTCCCAGACAGTTTCTCCGGGCTTGCCCGCCATCAGTATTTTGAGGCTGCGGTGCTGATACTGGGATTCGTCGGTCTGGGGAAAGGACTTGAGGCCAATGCGCGTGGCAGATCATCACTGGCGATCAGGAAATTACTGGATTTACAGCCGGAAACGGTCACTCAGGTGACTGCTGGTAAGGACAGAGAGGTGCCGCTTGATGACATCCGGGAGGGCGACCAGTTGCGGGTAAAACCCGGAGAAACCGTACCTGTTGATGGCGAAATAGTGTCAGGACATTCCGCTGTGGATGAGAGCCTGCTGACAGGTGAACCCCTGCCAAGGGAAGTTTCAGTGGGCATGACCGTGAATGCCGGGACCAGTATCCAACAGGGAAGCATTGTCATCCGGGCGCTGAAGGTGGGTGAACAGACTGCGCTTGGCAATATCATCAGGACCGTGCGGCTGGCACAGAATTCAAAACCCATGATAGGTCGGGTAGCCGATCAGATATCTGCGGTATTTGTCCCAGCGGTCATACTGCTGGCGATGACTACCGCGGTTGTGTGGGGAATCTTTGGTCCGGCGCCCCGTCTGGATTATGTGATGACCACCGCGCTGGCCGTGCTGATCGTAGCCTGCCCCTGTGCGCTGGGCCTTGCTATTCCGATGTCAGTGATGATCGGAATTGGTCGCGGCGCTTCTGCCGGGGTGTTGTTCCGCAACAGTGATGCCTTGCAGGCTGCCAGTAAACTTGACGTACTGGTGGTTGATAAAACCGGCACCCTGACTGAAGGCAAACCGACGGTTGTCAGCGTTCATGGTGATACTGATGCGGTTCTGACAATTGGGCTTAGCCTCGAGGTACATTCGGATCATCCCCTTGCCCGTGCTGTCTGTGACTATGCCCGAGAGGCTGGTGCTGGCACTAAAGTCATTGACGGCTTCAGCGAGACGGCCGGTGGTGGTGTTGAAGGCACGCTTGAAGGTATCAGGGTGGCTGCAGGTAGCCTGCGATATCTGCAATCACTGGGTATGCGACAAGTGAGGGAGGGCCCCGATGTGAGTGGCTCTGCAGTATGGGTAGGTAGAGGTGAGAGGATACTCGGTTGCTTGGAACTCGAGGACCGAGTGAAACATGATACTGCCGAAGCGTTGGCTGCAATTCGAAAACTGGGACTTAAGGTCGTTATGTTGACGGGTGATACCGCCGACAGTGCCAGGAAGCTGGCTCAGCAGTTGCAGATCGAAGAATTTGAGTCGGGCGTGTCGCCAACGGAAAAAATGGGGCGCGTCAGGACATTGCAGAAACAGGGTTATAAGGTGGGTATGACTGGTGACGGCATTAACGACTCACTGGCTCTGGGTGCGGCCGACGTCGGCTTTGCCATGGGGGGAGGCGCCGATATCGCCATGGAAACTGCGGATGTGACGCTGACATCTGATTCCCTGATGAGTGTGGTGAAGACACTGCAATTGTCGCGTAATACCATGGCGAACATCTGGCAGAATTTGTTTTTTGCCTTTATTTATAACGCTGCCCTGATTCCTGTTGCCGCGGGTGTGCTGTACCCGGTGTACGGGCTGCTGCTGAATCCGGTGTATGCATCTGTTGCGATGGCAGCATCTTCAATCACGGTCGTGCTGAATGCTAACCGGATTCGTATTGCCTGATATGCGTATTAGTAGAAATTATCAGGTCATTAATATTTATAATTTTTTTTAACTCAGACCATTGGTTATGGTTTCCTGACACTTAAATCAGGGGGATAACCATGACATTTTCAAAAGGACTGGATGGGGTCGTCGTTGATGCCACCGCTATCAGCAATGTTGAAGGAGATATCGGGCGACTGACCTATCGGGGCTACGCCATTGAAGAACTGGTGGAGCAGGACTATATCAGTGTCGCCTGGCTGGTATTGTTCGGAGAGTTTCCCTCAACGCCACAGCGTAATGAGTTGAATGACTTTCTGCTGACACATGCGCACCTGACCCACCGGGAACTGAAGATTCTCACCACTCTGGGCCGTGAACTGCATTCAATGCAGATGCTGCAGGCGATGATTCCGTTGCTGGAACCGGGCGTCGTACAGTTCGCCGGGCTGGATGCTGAAGCTGCACGGGGGCTGGCTATCATTGCACGGATACCGGAAATCATTGCTGCGTGGTATTGCCTGCAGAATGACCGTAAGTTTGTCCCCGACGAGTCCCCGGACTATCTGCAGCGATTTCTGTCTATGTTTACCGGCGAGCGTCCCGGCGCGGAAGCACTGCATATTCTTAAAGTCGTGCAGATTCTGCAAATGGAACACAGCTTTAATGCTGGCACCTTTGCGACCATGTGTGTGTCCAGCACACTGGCACCCGTCGAGTCCGTTTTGTCGGCAGGTGTCGGGGCACTGGCAGGTAAGCTTC
Organism: Pseudomonadales bacterium; assembly: GCA_020443225.1. GTDB lineage: Bacteria > Pseudomonadota > Gammaproteobacteria > Pseudomonadales > Azotimanducaceae > UBA4582. The sequence continues at coordinate 21,044 of JAGRIO010000004.1, read as the reverse complement.
ATGGCGGTGCAGATGAAGCTGCGCTGGAAGATGCGCGCCGGGTTGGTTCGCCTGAGAGTGCGGCGGGATTTATTCGGCAACTGCTGGCAGAGAAGGGCAAACTGATGGGGATGGGACACCGCGAATACCGGGTCGTTGATCCCCGGGCCGTGATTCTTAAACCACTGGCAGAGCGTGCCAGCCGAGATACAGAGCAGGAGGTATTGTTTAAAACACTGGAAGCAATGGAAGCCAGTTTCAATGCTGCGATGAAGGAAAAGGGCAAGGAAGTGTGGGCTAATCTTGAGTTTTACAAAGGGCCTGCCTATGAGGTAGTCGGCATACCTTCTGACTATTTTACGGCGGTATTTGCCATGTCCCGCGCCATCGGCTGGCTGGCTCACTTTATCGAAACCCGGGCCGACAACCGGATATTCAGACCCAGGGCTGAATATACCGGGCCGGCTTACCGCACCCTGAAGAGTCAGGCTTGAAATGGCGCTGGCATGACCTCTGCGTGAGATCTGCTGCGCCGACAGCAAGGCAGGTCTGTGAAGCGCGGCGAAGTCAGCTGAGGCCGCCGCGCAGTGCCGGTCAGATCCTGAAAGGACCCTTGTGGGTGAAGAATGCCGACAGCACCTGATGCAGATGATGGGCATCGTCGCTGCCTGCCAGTTCACGGATCGAATGCATGGCGAAAGTGGGTACGCCGACATCCAGGGTTTTGACACCAAGTTCCCGCGCAGTCAGTGGTCCAATGGTGCTGCCACAGGCCATATCAGTGCGGGTGACAAAGGTTTGCACCGGCACAGAGGAAGCGGCTGCGAGAGAGGAGAACCAGGCAGCGGTTTCGCTATTGGTTGCGTAGCGCTGGTTAGCATTGATTTTGATCACCGGACCCTTGTTCAGTACCGGTCCATGATTCGGGTCGTGTTTGGCAGCGAAATTCGGATGTACGCCATGGGCATTGTCGGTGGAAATCAGCAGTGATCCGGCAATAGTCCTGATGCGATCTTCACCCTGGGGCAGTAGCCGTTCCAGCACATCGCGCAGGAAGGTGCCCTGAGCACCCTCGGCAGAAGTGCTGCCAACCTCTTCATGATCGTTACATACCACAAGGCTGGTAACATTTTTGTCAGCACCTGGCAGACTCGCCAGTGCGGTGTAACAGCTCAGCAGATTGTCGAGTCTGGCGCTGGCAATGAACTCATTATTCAGGCCGGAAAACGCCGCCCTCTGGGTGTCGTAGAAGCACAACTCATAGCCGTGAATATGCGCGGCTTTGACCGATTTATGCTGGCTTTTGATTTCGCGGAGCAACAGATCATTGAGGGTTACCTTGTCATCCGCCTGTGCCACCAGTGGTGGTATATCGGTTTGTGGATTGACCGACCGTTCAGAATTGGCTTCCCGATCCAGGTGAATGGCAAGGCTGGGAATCGTGCCGACCGTTCTCTTGAAATCGATCAGGCAGCTGCCCAGGGCTCCCTTGCTGGTTTCAAAGGTTACTCTGCCCGCCAGTGACAGGTCACGATCAAACCAGGGATTCAGTAGTACACCACCATAGACTTCAACCCCGATATTCAGATAGCCGCGGGTTCGCAACTCAGGATTGGGCTTTACCTTGAGGCAAGGGCTGTCGGTGTGAGCCCCGACCATTCTGATACCGGTTTCTACCGGCGACTTTTTACCCACAATAAACGCAATGAGTGAAGAATCATTGCGGGTGACATAGTAGCCGCCGGGTTTGAGATTCCAGGCATCGGCTTCATTCAGCCGGGTAAAACCAGCGGCTTCCATCAAGGTGCAGCCATTGGCGGTGGCATGAAACGGGGTGGGCGAGTCTGAGAGATAGGTCAGAAGACCGGCATTGAAATCAGCTTTTTTCATAGTCGTCAGCAACAGCTCTTGCGATCGTTGGCGGGATTCTAGCAATTACGGCTCACCTTCATAAGTAGCAGGAAGCGAGATTCTGCTGTCGGTCCAAGTTGATTTAACGGGTGGACAGGACTAGAATGCGGCCGTTTTCAGCGGTATCAAATCGGCTGAGAACGGCGCCGATTTGATGTTCAGCTTGCGGGCGCGGGATAAATGCAGCTAAAGAGGGTCCTTTCAGAGCTTTAGCCTTTCCCGACTTCAGATCCAGGTATTAGTCAGTTATCGAGAGGAATTACGCTATGGCGAAGTCAGGGTTCACGTCCACCATTCTGCATGCCGACCGGCGGGGTGGAATCAAGCACGGATCCATTCACAAACCAGTCCATACTTCTGTTACCTACGCCTATGACGATGCCAGGGAACTGGCGGCCGTGTTCCAGGGCAAGAAGCCCGGTTACACCTACGGGCGGCAGGTGAATCCAACGGTGACTGCATTGCAGGATAAAATCACCCTGATGGAAGATGGCCTGTCGACCACGTGTTTTGCCACTGGCATGGCAGCAATCGGTACCACGCTTTTTGCGCTGCTGCGCAGTGGCGATCATATTGTCTCAAGTTCATTCCTGTTCGGTAACACCAACAGCCTGTTCAATACTTTCGGGACTCATGGCATAGATGTGACCTTTGTGGACGCTACTGACGTCGATCAGGTGGCGCAGGCCATCCAGCCCAATACCCGAATAGTATTTACAGAAACGATCGCCAACCCGCGTACCCAGGTAGCGGACCTGCAGGGCATAGGAGAACTTTGTCAGCAGCATGGTCTGGTTTACATCGTCGACAATACCATGACCACACCCTATAACTTCCGCCCTAAAACCGTCGGTGCCAGTCTGGTGATTAACTCACTGACCAAGTACATCGGTGGCCATGCCAATGCGTTGGGGGGGGCGGTGACTGATACGGGTCTGTATGACTGGTCAGCCTTCGATAATATTTATGACGATTATAAGGGGGGCGCAGTTAACGGCTGGGGCATGACACAGATTAAAAAGAAGGGGTTGCGTGATCTTGGTGCGACTCTCGGGCCTGAAGCTGCTCATCATATATCGGTAGGCTCGGATACCCTGGGCCTGCGGGCGGAACGGGCTGCCGCCAATGCCGCGGCCCTGACGGCTTATCTCAGCCAGCACCCTAAAGTCAGCCGGGTTTATTATCCCGGGTTGCCGGATCATCCCCAGTACGAGCGTGCCAAAGCGCTGTTCCGACATCCGGGCGCCCTGTTCAGTATTGAGCTGACAGACGCCATTGACTGCTTTGACTTTCTTAACAAGCTGGATCTGGTGATCTGCACCAGTAATCTTGGGGATACGCGGTCGTTAGGCATTCCTGTGGCGCACTCTATTTATTATGAAATGGGTCCGGAGCGCCGGGCTTCCATGGGTATTGTTGATTCACTGGTCCGGTTCTCGATTGGTATCGAGGAAACTGAAGACCTGCTGGCAGATTTCGGGCAGGCTCTGGCTGACTGAACGGGCTGCTCACAAAACAATGTCGCAGGGTCATGGAATGGTGTGACCCGGCGTACACAGGATGGAAAACTAACCCGATACTGGCCCTCAATAAGGTGACTTTATGGCTGATGCTGTAGTAACGACGGATCTTCCACTGGCAAACAAACGTCAGGGCAAGGTCAGAGACCTGTACGATATTCAGCTGCCCGATGGTTCGGACGGCATTCTGATTGTTGCAACAGACCGTATCAGTGTCTTCGATGTGGTACTGGCGAACGGGATACCTGATAAGGGTGTGCTGCTGACCAGAATATCGACCTTCTGGTTTGAATTTTTCTCTGACCGTCTGAAGCATCATCTGGTGTCGACTGACCCGGCAGATATTGCGGGTCTTTCTGATGCCGACAGAGCTATGCTGAAGGGCAGAATCATGATTTGCCGCAAGTCTGAGGTCGTACCGATTGAATCAATCGTACGGGGTTACCTGACGGGCAGTGGCTGGAAGGACTACCAGCAGACTGGAGGAGTCTGCGGTATCGCTCTGCCGCCAGGTATGCAGAACAGCTCCCGAATTGAAGAACCGATCTTTACGCCCTCCACCAAAGCAGCGGCGGGACATGATGAAAATATCAGCTTTGACCGCGCCTGTGAGATTGCTGGTCGCGAATTGATGGAAAATATCCGTGAAAAATCCCTCTATGTGTATACCACTGCGCGCGAGCATGCGGCTGCCCGGGGAATTATCATTGCCGATACGAAAATGGAATTCGGGATCGAACCCGGGGTGGATGAACCGGTGTTAATCGATGAGGTACTGACACCGGACAGCTCACGATTCTGGCCCGCAGATGACTGGGCACCTGGCCGGGAACAAAACAGTTTTGACAAGCAGATTGTGCGGAACTACACCGAAGAGCTGGTGGCACGCGGCGAATGGAATAAGGAATATCCGGGGCCTGCCTTGCCACAGGAAATTATTGACCGGACCCTGTCGCGCTATCAGGAGGCGCTGGATAAGCTGACCGCCTGACAGCCTCGCGACAGTCCCGCGCCGTCAGCTAGTGGCAGGCGGCGCGTAACAAACGCCTGTGCCACCCAGACCGCAATAGCCGTCGGGTACCTTGGCAAGATATTGCTGATGATAGTGTTCGGCGTAGTAGAACACCGGCGCAGGCATGATCTCTGTGGTAATGGCACCATAGCCACGCTCTGCCAGACCCTGCTGGAAAATTTTCTCTGCCGCTCTGGCTGCCTGCAGGTCATTGTCATCAAAGGCATATATGCCCGAGCGATACTGGGTGCCGATATCATTGCCCTGACGCATACCCTGAGTGGGGTTGTGGCTTTCCCAGAACACGGCAAGCAATTGCTGGTAGCTTATTTCAGCGGGATCATAGACCACCAGTACCACTTCATTGTGGCCAGTCAGGCCAGAGCAGACTTCCTCATAGGTCGGGTTAGGTGTCAGGCCGCCGGCATAACCGGCTGCTGTGGTGTATATGCCAGGTTGTTCCCAGAAACGTCTTTCCGCACCCCAGAAACATCCCATGCCGAACATGGCCTGTTTCATGCCAGCCGGAAACGGTGGTTTCAGCGGTGTGCCTTTAACAAAGTGCTGAGCCGGTACCGGCATCTCTGCCTCTCTGCCTGGCAGCGCCTCTGTTGGCGAAGGCATCTCCAGTTTCTTGGTGAAGAACCCCATGACGTGACTCCTGTATAAATTCCGGGCGAAGTATAAAACACAGTTGTTATACTCCCAAGGACCGGTCGCCGGATCATTTGTCTTTCAGGTGTCTTGTTTTACTGGCACAGAATCCGGCGGGCAGCATTCTGGTCTGCATACCGGCTGAATCCCACTCAGTAAGGCAGGAATCTCAATCATGCTTGAATTTGCGAGCGCTGAAGAGCAACTCAGCACCCAGAGTACCCGTTTTCTTAAATACGCCGGGCAGGACATTCTCCCTATGTGGGTCGCAGATATGGATGTCAGATCGCCGGCCAGCGTGCAGGCAGCCGTGACGGCGCGGCTGCAACAGGGCGTTTACGGCTATACCAAACCGTCCCAGGCGCTGACAGAGTTGATTGTCCAACGGTCAGCAGATTGTTACGACTGGCATATCAGCGCTGAACATATACATTTCATGTCCGGCGTCGTGGCTGCGCTCAATATGGCCTGCCGGGGACTGCTGGCGCCAGATGAAGCCGCTGTGACAGCAACGCCGGTTTATTACCCTTTTCTGGATGCACCGGGTAATCAGCAGCGGGAGCTGCGTACCTTTCCGGTGGTGCAGACAGAAGAGGGTTTCCGGATCCCGCTCGACACCCTGGATGAACATTGCCGTGGTAAGGCAAAGCTGCTGATGTTGTGTAATCCCTTTAACCCACTGGGCCGGCACCTGACCCGGTCCGAGCTGGAGGGTATTGTCGAGGTGGCCCGTCGCAACGATATGATCATTTGCTCTGATGAAATTCACTGCGATTTGCTCCTCGATGGTCAGCGGCACATCCCCACCGCCACAGTGTCTGACTGGGCCGCGGCCAATACCGTCACCCTGATGGCGCCAAGCAAGACGTTCAACCTGGCGGGCTTTGGTGGCTCGCTGGCAATTGCGCAAAATCCGGATTTACTCGAAGCCTTCAAAGCCGGAGGCAAGGGTATTCACCCGAATATCAGCTTTCTTTCACTGACGGCGATGGAAGCAGCCTACCGGGATGACAGTGGCTGGCTGCCGGCGCTGCTGAATCATCTGTCGGCGAACCGCGATTTTCTGATGCAGGAACTGAACGCTCTGCGGGGCGTCAGGGTTCACCCGGTAGAGGCTACTTACCTGGCCTGGATTGAAGTACAGGGACTAGGGCTGAACGATGCACCAGCCTACTTTGAATCCTACGGTCTGGGCATGTCGCCGGGCGGGCAGTTCGGTGATGACGGCTTTATGCGATTGAATTTTGGCTGCAGCAGAGCCGTTCTGGAGCAGGCTGTCGATCGCTTTAAAACGGCGGTTTCAGCGCGCTGGCGCTGAAATCTGTTGCGCGGGTGGCTGTTCTCTGCTCGGCGGATGCTGTTACTATTGGGCTCTTTACGGCCCCTGTGGGTTTTTGATGCTGGTCGTGCGTGCCGGCCAGTAACAACAAGAATACGAGGAGATTAACCATGCCACAGTTTTGCAGTGTCGAGAAGGAAGGCCGTCTGACCATCGTCACCATTCAGCGCCCCGACGTCATGAATTCCCTGCATCCTCCTGCCAACAAGGAACTGGAAGATGTCTTCAATGATTTTGCCGCAGACAAGGATCAGTGGGTGGCCATAATCACCGGTGCTGGTGACCGGGCGTTCAGCGCCGGCAATGATCTGAAATATCAGGCCAGCGGCGGAGAAATGTTTCCCATTGCCACCGGGTTTGCCGGCCTGACTGACCGTTATGATTGCCCAAAACCTGTCATTGCTGCGGTAAATGGGGTCGCGATGGGTGGCGGTTTTGAAATTGCTCTGGCATGCGATCTGATCATCGCGGCAGAAAATGCCGTGTTTGCTCTGCCTGAACCCCGGGTGGGGCTGGCGGCACTGGCAGGTGGTATTCACCGGCTGCCCCGTGAGATTGGTATGAAGCAGGCGATGGGCATGCTGCTGACTGGCCGTCGGGTGAGTGCTGAAGAAGGCAAATCACTGGGCTTTGTCAATGACGTGGTACCGGTTGGCCAGGCGCTCGAGGGAGCTAAAGCCTGGGCGGCACAGATTCTGGAATGTGCTCCTTTATCTGTTCGTGGCAGCAAGCAGGCGGCCATGGAAGGTATGAATGCTGCCAGCCTTCAGGAAGCCATCAAAGGAAAATACGAGCAGATTCATGCCATGCGCAAGTCAGCCGATTTTGTCGAAGGTCCGTTGGCATTCTCTGAGAAACGCGCGCCGGAATGGAAGGGTGAATAACCGGGCTATACTAGGTAATCAGATTTCATTAATTGGGAATGAGTGACGTCATGAAGACAGTGTTAGCCCTTTGCGGGTTGTTATTTTCCGGGCTGGCTTTTGCCAGTGGTGGATCCGAAGGTGGTTCTCCGACTCTGGGTCTGACCGACAGTGCGATCGGCCTCGTTTGTGTCGCCATATTCGTGGTTGCCTATGGATTCGTGATGGTGGAAGAATTTATTCACCTGCCTAAATCCAAACCGGTGATCCTGGCGGCTGGTCTGATCTGGATCCTGGTGGCCTATCTTGCGGGTCAGCACGCACCGGACTCTCCGATGCTGCACGACGTGTTGCAGCATAACCTCATCGAATATGCGTCTTTGTTCCTGTTCCTGCTGGTTGCCATGACCTACATTAACGCCATGACAGAGAGGCAGGTATTTGAAGCGCTGCGGGCCTGGCTTATCAATAAAGGCTTCAGCTACCGGAAGCTGTTCTGGATTACCGGCACCATTGCATTCTTCCTGTCGCCGATTGCTGATAACCTCACCACAGCATTGCTGATGGGTGCGGTAGTATTGTCGGTCGGTTCCGACAGCCCGAAGTTTGTCGCGGTATCCTGTATCAATATTGTTGTTGCCGCTAATGCCGGTGGCGCCTTCAGTCCCTTTGGGGACATCACCACCCTGATGGTGTGGCAGAGCGGTCATGCGGATTTCTTTGAATTCTTTGCGTTATTCGTTCCATCCGCGGTGAATTTCCTGGTGCCGGCAGCCATCATGAGCTTCGCCGTGCCACAAGCGCAACCGAACCCAGAGACGGACACGGTCACACTGAAACGTGGCGCACTGGTGATCTGTGGCCTGTTTCTTTGCACCATTGCAACCGCTGTATCATTTGAGCAGTTCCTGCACTTACCACCCTTTCTGGGCATGATGTTTGGTATGTCTTATCTGTTCCTGTTTGCTTATTACATCAAAATGAGCTCGCCGGAAGAGCACGAAGATTTCAGTCAGTTCAATATCTTTAACAAAGTCGCTCAGGCCGAGTGGGACACCCTTTTCTTCTTCTTTGGCGTGATTTTCTGTGTGGGTGGTCTCGGATTTATCGGCTATCTGGAAATTATGTCGACCTACTTCTACGAAGGTTGGGGAGCAACCAATGCCAATATTGCGATGGGTGTTATTTCAGCCATCATCGACAATATACCAGTCATGTTCGCCATTCTGACCATGAATCCGGAAATGCCACATTACCAGTGGTTGCTGATCACGCTGACCTGTGGTGTTGGCGGTAGTCTGTTGTCAATTGGTTCAGCGGCTGGCGTTGCCCTGATGGGGCAGGCTCGCGGTGTGTATACTTTCTTCTCCCATCTGAAGTGGAGCTGGGCAGTGGCACTGGGTTACGTTGCCAGTATCTATGCGCACTACCTGTTGAATCATAATATGTGAGACGTCTGGTTGCAGGGCATGCGCCTCTGGCCATGCCCTGGCCATACAACCAGCGACCTTACCCGAACGTTACGCAGGCTTAGCAGATGCTGAGCATTTTCTCCGTAAAATTATTGTTGGTTTCCCGCAGACTCTGGCTAAGCAGGGTCGCAATCCCCATGAGTACCCGGTTAGCAATGGCTGGATGCTCAGCCAGCAGTTTCTGAAAATCTTCCCGTTTCAATACAATCAGTGACAAAGGCGTTTTCGCTTTAACGGTGGCCGACCGCGGAGCACCATCGATTAACGACATTTCGCCGACGCTGCGTCCCTCTGACAGTTCGGCGATGATGTGGCGTTTGTTGTCGTACTGTTTGATGACTTCGACAGTACCTTTGATGATGAAAAACATGTAGCCGCCGTGCGTGTTTTCCTTGAAAACATAGGAGCCTTCGTCATAGTCGTAGGCGAACATAAATTTTTCGATGACCGGATAATCGGATTCCTCCAGAAAACTCAGGACTTCCAGCTTCGGCAGAATCTTGGTTATCGAACGCGCCATAGGTTACTCCTTGTCTGTTACCGGCGTGCGGGCGGTCAGGGAATCAGGGTGTCCAGCTCAGTTGTACCCAGAATTTGCGGACATCCTGACGCCCAAAGTCATTACCTCTGAAATCAGCGAATTTGACCATCAGGTCAAATGAATCACTCAGAGAACAGGTTAGTAGGAAATCCGTTTCATTGCCATGGCTACCGGATCCTGCGGCAGGCCTGAAACGGTGGTGAATCAGGCCCAGCTGAACCTTTCCCGTACTGAAGGTCAGCTTGCCTGACATATCACGTAAACCGTTCCCTGGGGTCGACAGGAATCTGTCAGCAAAACCCTGAAAACCGTGCAGAGTCGCAAGTGGGGTGCTGAAGCCAAACCCGTTATCTTCTCCCAACATTTCATATCTGAGAGCTCCGCCAAGCCCCTGCCATGTCAACCCGACTTCGGCGAGCTGGTAGGCTGCAGCAGGTTCTCCAGTGCCATTCACATTTCGCTGGTGTGCGTATTCGAGTGCCCAGTTGATGGCCGCGGTATCGACCCGGATGCGTTTCTGCCAGCGCATGCCGATGGTCTTAAGGCGTTCTGTAGCCTGCTGGTCATTGATATCATAGTGATACAGCGTGACGGAACCGGTAGCCCGGTTGTTCCAGTGCAGATTGTACAGGCGGCTGTGATGTTCCCGGTCGCCTGCTGGTGCCTGCTCTCCCAGGACTGTATGCACCCTGGTCAGATAATGCCAGGCCAGGGTCAGGTCACTGACGGGTTTGTGCTGAACCGAGAAGGCATCAAAGGTCTGCTCGTTCTGCCGGAAATCCACATTGCCAACAAAACGCTGATTATCCAGCACCAGCTGTTGCCGGCCAAGCCGGAAGCGGGTCGCTGGCACCCCGGTGTACTGCAACCATAGCTGATTGAGTTCTGTCGCATCCGGATCTGCGATAACGGCCGTGTTACGGTTGACAACGCCGTCGGAAAAATCCTCCTGGCTCAGCACCGCATTATTCTGCAATTCGGCGAAACCGGTGAAGCCGTTCCAGGGGGTGGTGCGGGCAGACAGCGTCGAGCGCAGGCTGAGGGCACTGGCGTCTTTCAGCAAATCATCGCTGACATGTTCATAGCGTAACCTGGCACTGAAGCGGAAATCAGCGGGCACGGCGAAGCGCTGCTCCGAAGCTGCTGTCGTACCACTGAACAGACAGCAGAAGCCGGAGACCAGCGCAAGTCGCAATAATTGGGTTACCATAGCGCATCTGACGGAGATCATGGGTCTAAGATAACCTGCTGGCCGGATTCTGTCACAGATGATTAATGAATGATGAGTTTGGGAAGGTTCCAGATGAGTGAAAAACTGCAAATTGCTGTGTTAACGGTGTCTGATACCCGAACGCTGGCTGAAGATACATCCGGCCAGTATTTGTGTGACGCGTTGACAGCCGAAGGTCATGAGCTGGCTGACCGCGGCATAGTGATTGACGATGTCTACCGGATGCGGGCAAAGGTATCTGCCTGGATTGCCGACGAGAAGGTTGAGGTGATACTGATGACTGGTGGCACCGGCTTTACCAGTCGTGATTCAACACCAGAGGCGATAGCCCCCTTGCTGGATACTGAGATTCCCGGCTTTGGTGAGCTGTTCCGGCAACTGTCCTATGAGGAAATTGGTACCTCCACGGTTCAGTCCCGGGCCATTGCAGGCATGGCGAATAATACGCTGATTTTCTGCATGCCCGGCTCAACGGGAGCCTGTCGGACCGCCTGGACCCGTATTCTCAGCCAGCAGCTGGATATTAATAACCGGCCCTGTAATTTTGCTGAACTGATTAAGAAAGGTACTCACCAGTGACAGAATTGCTGCCTGTGGATGAAGTGGTTGCCCGTTTGCTCGGTGCGGTCTCACCGGTTACGGAAACTATTGAGACTGAACTGGCGGAGGCAGCTGGCTTTGTGCTGGCAGAGGATGTGGTGTCAGCTATCAATGTGCCCCCTGCTGCTAACAGTGCGATGGATGGTTATGCATTACTGGCAGATCCACAAACCTATGTTGAAGGTGAGGTGTATACCGTCAGTGACCGCATTCCGGCTGGCTACACTGGAAAACCTCTTAAATCCGGTACCCTGGCCAGGATTTTTACCGGGGCCCCGCTACCGGCAGGCGCTGACGCTGTCATCATGCAGGAGAACACTGAGCAGACTGAGGATGGTGTGCGGATTCTGCAAATGGTGGTCAGTGGTGAAAATGTGCGTCCTGCAGGACAGGATATCAGCGCCGGCAGTCTCGTCATGGCAACTGGCCGGCGTCTGAAACCCCAGGACCTGGGATTACTGGCTTCAGCCGGTCGCAGCCGGGTGCCTGTATTCAGACCCCTGCGGGTAGCGGTAATGTCCACCGGCGATGAGCTGGTGGAACCTGGTGAACAGTTGCAGCCGGGCCAGATATTCAATTCCAACCATTTCACCCTGAAAGGTCTGATCCGTCAGCTCGGTATGGAGGTTGTTGATCTGGGGCTGGTGCAAGATTCGCAGGCTGCAACCCTCGCCGCATTACGACAGGGTGCAGAGCGTGCTGACTGCATTCTCAGTTCCGGCGGGGTATCCGTGGGTGAGGAAGATCACGTTAAGTCTGCCGTGGAAAAGCTTGGTAAGCTGGACCTGTGGCGAATCGCAATCAAACCAGGAAAGCCACTGGCCTTCGGGGATGTGATGGGTACGCCGTTTTTCGGACTCCCGGGTAACCCGGTTTCCACCTTCGTGACTTTTATGATGATCGCCAGACCCTGGTTACTGAAAACTCAGGGCGTCGCAGCGCCACAAGACAGCTTCATCTGGGCAGAGACTGACTTTGGCATCAGCGCCGGCGGGCGCAGGGAATATCTTCGGGTGCGGCTGACGGCAACTGACGATGGCAGAAACCTGATCAGCCTGTATGAGAATCAGGGTTCAGGGGTGATGTCTTCAGTGAGCTGGGCAGACGGTCTGGCAGAACTGGAAGCCGGGCAGCGCATTTCGCCCGGCAATCTGATGAAAGTCTTTCTGCTTCAGCCGCTGGAGCGCTAGTCAGACCGTTTCCAGCTCCCTGGCGTCCAGTAAGCCTAGCTGATGGTATGGACCCTTCAGGATCAATCTGCCAGCCTCCTTTTCAACACTGTACTGCTGACTGTCGCGAATGGCGGGGGGAAGATGGCGAACCAGAATTGATTCGACAGCGTGCTGGTCGGTCTGCAGACAGTAGCGGCAGGTATTCTGAAAATTGCCTACGTCATCGTACATCATCAGAATGATACGGCTGGAGGCTTCCATATCACCGGCACGACTGTAGATGGCTTCATTTTCTGCGTAAGCATCTTCAGCTACCCAGAGTGCCAGGGTGCAGGTCTCTATCGTGATATGATGTCGCGTCGTGACCAGATACTTCCAAAGGTTGAAGTTATCCCGCTCGATCAGACGGTAACTGCGTTCCCCATGGCTGTTCACGACCTCACATTTGATGAGTTGAATTGTATCTGTATTGCCCATATTTATTAGTGGAGTTGTGGCCGTTTGGCTAAGTGTATGCGGAAAATCAAAAAGTTCCACAGGCATTCGACCGTTCGGTCGGAAAAAGCCACACTGCCGGGTGGTAAGCATCGGTTCAATCGATTCGGAGGTATTAATTTGTGGCCATACTACTGATCAGTACCATCCTCTCAATTATGACCGCCTGTCTGGTGTGGTTATTTGCTGGCAGTCACTTGCCCCCGGGAGAAACGGAGAAATGGCCGGTGATGAATAATATTGCCTGGTACGCGGTGGGTGCGTTTCTGCCGATCTTCCTGATTATTTTTTTTACTAACTGAGAGCAACATGAATCTGGGTCTGGATATTGAGTCAGTAAAGGGATTTTTGCACCCGGAAGAGGGCGCAGCGCTGTATGAGCATTGCCTGCAGGCGGCAAGATCCGGCCCGGTGCTGGAAGTAGGTAGCTACTGTGGCAAGTCAACGGTCTATCTCGGGGCAGCCTGCAAGGTGTCAGGTCGCACGCTCTATGCGGTGGATCATCATCGGGGGTCTGAAGAACATCAGTTGGGTGAGGAGTATCATGATCCCGAGGTCTATGACCAGACTGTGGGGCTCGTGGATACATTCCGGCTGTTCCGCCAGACCATGCGGGCCGCCAGTCTGGAAGAGACTGTGGTGCCGGTAGTTGCCTCAACGGCTGTTGCCGCCCGCGACTGGCAAACGCCGTTAGGTATGGTGTTTATTGACGGTGGACACAGTTTTGCGGCGGCGCAGACTGACTATGAGTGCTGGACGCCACATATTCTGGCCGGTGGTATTCTGGCCATTCATGACATTTTCCCTGATCCTGCTGATGGTGGGCAGGCGCCTTATACTATCTGGAAGCAGGCGCTGGACTCCGGATTATTCGAGGACCTTGGAATAGTTAACACGCTGGGTTTCCTCCGACGCTACAACTCTTAACTCTTCCCTGAACAGACTGGCTGCCGGGGTTGCGTTGGATAAGGCGTCGGCGGCCATCAGCACAGCACCGGCAGTCCAGGCGGGTTTTTCTTCCGGCCAGATGGCGTGATCACGGTATACATAGCCGGTCCAGTAAGATCCGTCGTCATCCCTTAACTCGTGTAACCAGCTGAATAGCTGAACGGCACGCTGGTATTCACCTGCTGCCAGCAGCGCCATCACCAGTTCGCTGGATTCGGCAACAGTTACCCAGGGTTCATCGTTGACGCAGTGGCTGCCGCGGCCATCCACAACGAATTGTTTCCAGCGGGAACGCAGGTGCTGGCGTGCCGCAGAGCCGCTGATGACACCCGTGAGTACCGGATAATACCAGTCCATCGCGAACCGGCTTTTGCTGTCCCAGGTGCGATCAAAACACTCCGGATGATGGCGCAATGCATGACCCAGCCGGGTCCGTGCAAGCGCCCAGTGAGGTACCTTAATATCGAGTGCTGTCGCAATATTCAGAGCACATTCCAGACTCTTGTAGATGCTGCTGCAGCCGGTGATCAGCGAATCTTCACGGATACCCAGGGTCGTGTCCTCAGCCCAGTAGATCTGTCCCTGCGCTCCCTGTAGTCGCAATACGAATTCGATCGCGTCCCGAACCACAGGCCACAGAGATTCAAGAAAGTCCCGGTCGCCGGTACTCAGGTAGTAGTGCCAGACTCCGGTGGCAACGTAGGCAACGAAGTTTGATTCCGCTCTGGTACCGTCTTCGACTTCACCGTGGCGGTAGGACGCGAGCCAGGTGCCGTTCTCCAGCTGATTGTCGCGCAGCCAATAATAAGCCTGTTGCGCTTCATCAAAGCGTTTACCGATGGTCAGCCCCATGGCTGACTCAACGTGATCCCAGGGGTCCAGCATCCCGCCTTCAAACCAGGGAATAGCCCCGCTTTGTTCCTGTACGCCGGCGATATAGTCCACAGTCGATCTGAAGTAGTCTTCGGGATAGAAGCCCATTGAAACATATACCCGGGTCATTCCCTGATCTCCGCACTGAGTCCTTTTACAAAATACATCACAACACTTTTACCCATCACCGGGTTGAGTAGTTTATCGAGCAAACGAGTTAGCAGCGGGGCTTTCATAAGATCCCAGACCAGAAAGCGATGATAGACTGCCACAGGTTTTGCTTCAGGCTCACCGGCCTCGCGCCAGAAAAAGCATTTCAGCCACCAGTAGGGAACGTGCAGTGAATGTGCCCAGTGCCGGCGGATGAAGATAAAACCCTGCCGTTCAATATCCTGGCGCAGATGGCTGGCATTGAAAATTCTGACGTGGCCGCCTTCGACCTCATGGTAGGCATCGCTCAGTTGCCAGCAAACCCATTCCGGAAAGAACCGGGGCACACTCGCAGCGAATATACCCCCGGTTTTCAGCACCCGGCTGATTTCTCTGAGTACATTGTGATATTCCGGTATGTGCTCCAGCACTTCAGAGCAGATCACCTTGTCAAACGTATTGTCTGCGAACGGCAGTGCTTCACCGTTAGCAACGGAAATCAGCAGAGACCGGCTGCCGTCATCCTTGTCCTGAAACTCCGCAAACCGTTCGCGGGTGGTATTCAGATCCCTGAGACTGAGATCCACGCCGACGGATTCAACTTTGTTGAGCATATAGGCACTGATGGCGTGTCGGCCTTCTCCGCAGCCAAGATCCAGTATCCGGTCCTTGTCGCGCAAGCCCAGCAGCTCAAAATTTATGGTTTGCATAGACATGTTATTTTCCTGTTACTTGCCTGTAGCGGGCGACGAAACGCTCGGCGGCGATTTGCCAGCTGAAGTTTCTGAGGATCCGGTCACGGGCCTTCAGCCCCAGTGTCAGTTTGCGGCCCGGGTTGTTGAGCAACTCTGCAATGGCATCTGCGATGGCGTCCGGATTTCGCACTGGCACCAGAATCCCGGCATCGCCCACCACTTCTGGCAGGGCTCCGCCTGTGGTCGAGATCACAGCACAGCCACAGGCCATTGCTTCACCGGCCGGAAGGCCAAAGCCTTCATAAACTGAAGGTACGACGACCATATCGGCTTCCGCATACATCTGAACCAGTTTTTCAGTTTCGACACCGGAAACAAAACTGATTCTTTCGCCAATGTTCAGTGCATTGATCAGGCGACTTGTTTCGCCATCCTCACGGAGTTTGCCAAGCACGACCAGGTGCAGGTCAGGATGTCCGGGTGCCAGTCTTGCGATAGCCCGAACCAGAAATTCCAGTCCTTTCAGTGGTTGATCGGCACTGGCAGTTGCCATGATCCGGCCCGGTATACGGGCTATATGATCGAGGGGCCGGAAGGTTTCAGTATCGATGCCATTGTGGACGACTTCGATCCGGTCGGGACTGATATCAAATGCGCGGGCGATATCCTGTCTTGAGGTTTCAGAGACAGTCACGATATGGCGCAGTCGCCTGACGACTTTCTTCTGCATGCGCAGAAAAGAATGCCAGCGCCGGATTAACAGACGCATTTTCCAGTCAGGTGCACTCTTCAGTGCGATTTCCAGATCACTGGTGATTGGGTGATGAATGGTGGTTACCAGCGGTATCCCTGCATCCTGCAGGCCAAGAACGCCGTAACACAACGACTGATTATCGTGAACGATGTCGTATTGATTGCCGTGCTTGCGAAACCAGGCGGAAATCCGACGACCGAAGGTATAAGGCTCCGGAAAGCCACCGGTCAGCATGCTGAACCATTCGAAAAAATCGGCCCAGGACAGCAGGTGTCTTGGACGCAGGGCAGTTACGTGATTATCTGCTTCAAACAGATTGAGGCTGGGTAGCTGAATCAGCCGCACCCCCTCGTCCAGAATCGGGTAGGGTGGGCCAGAGATGACGTCCACTGAGTGCCCGGCTGCTATCAGTGCTTTGCTGAGATAGCGGATATAGATGCCCTGTCCACCGCTGTAAGGATTGCTGCGGTAGCCCAGCAGGCAGATTCTGAGTTTTTCCGGCGTTGTTGCTGTGTCTGATGTCCGGGCGGGGGTTGCCGTCTTTAACATCTCGGCCCCTTCTTCAGGGCCGTTCTCAATAGGGTGTCACTTATCATCACTGGATTATGCCGCAATCGACAGATGCCTGGTCGGGAAAGGCAAAATTGTACGGACTAAACGGGATGATGCCAATTGCTGATTTGGCAGCGGGTGTCAGAACGAGACCCTGACCATGGATGACCTTGCCAGCCATGGCGGTTTGAGCCTTCAGGTCATGCGGGCATTTTCAGGGGAGCGTGCCTCATCGTTGTCATCGGTGGAGCGACGTTTTTGCCGCCGCTTGTCGTTGTTACTGAGTTCGGCAAAGCGGAACATGGAGGTTGCCTCGACCCTGCGGTCGGCATCCGCGCGGCGCTCCGGGCCATAAGCAGGCGCCTCATGCTCTTCGGCAAACACCGTGGAATAGAGGTTTGACACCCACAGCTGACCTTCCTGAGTTCTGCGCAGATATCGCAGCGCTTCATCGATGAAGGGGCTGACGACATCCCAGAAGAATCTTGGATAACCTGCACGCAGATCTGCCGCTGTGGTATAGCCCATTTTGGCAGCCTGGCCGGTTTCTTTGAACTCTGCAAAAAGAGCAGAGATTTTCCGCATATAGTGCGGGTCTGCCATCTGACCGATCAGATCGGCCGCCCGCAGCAGGCCTGGCATGTCACCACTCTCCTGATGATCGTCTTCGGAAGGTACAGGAAAGCGGGTACGCTCAATATTGCTGGAGATGATTTCTGCATTGAGTCGTGTATCGCTGCTGAAGCGCTCGCTGATATACAGTTTCCCCCGATCTACATGGTATGGGGTAAGAAATGCATCAGTGGCACCAGGAGGCGGAGCCACAGTCTCGTAGTCTGCGTTGATGGTGTAGCGGCCGGAACGGTCAGCTTTACAGATGCCGCGTACATAGCCGATATCGTGATTCAGCAATGAGATGACGAAATGTACCCAGTCCATTGAAGAGACTGAGCCCTCGACCAGAATTTTTCCCCGCAAAATCTCAGTCCCTACCATGGTGACCATCATGGTGTGATTGATATCGTGGTAGGGTGCATCGCTGTTAGCGATAATTTCCAGGGCATTTCTGGCATTGGTGACAACCAGATGAATTTCTTCTTCATCGGTGCCAAACATCGAAACGTACTTGTCGATGAGCTCTTCAACAAAGGCTTCGATAACTACTGTGGTCGGGTTGAACATAACCGCGATACCTGAGCTTTTTGTTAGTTATTTGAAGGTATTGTGTCGACTGTCAGCGTCGAGTCAAGGACATTTTTCACCCAAAGGCAGTTTCCCGGGGATGAACAGGCGGAAATCTGACGAATCTGCTAAGATGAGCGAGTTTGTTATTAAAGTAATGTCGCGTGAATTGGCTTCATGCAGAATACAGGTAACAGGATGCAGGGGGCTGCATGATCGAGCTGAGACACCTTAAAACACTTGTCGCACTGCGCGACACCGGTAGTCTGGTTGAGGCAGCAGATCGCCTTTACCTCACGCAGTCGGCATTATCTCATCAGTTAAAGGACCTTGAGGATCGTCTCAACTGTTCCTTGTTCGTCAGGAAGACCAAACCACCCCGGTTTACCTCAGCAGGCAGGCGACTGTTATCACTGGCAGATGAGGTGATACCCATGTTCCGCGCGGCGGAGCGTGATATCAGCAGACTGGCAGGTGGTGAAGCCGGGCGGTTGCACATTTGTATTGAATGTCACTCCTGTTTTCAGTGGCTGATTCCCTGTATCGATCGTTATCGCAGCAACTGGCCTGAAGTCGAACTGGATCTGACCGGTGGTTTCAACTTTGCGCCATTGCCGGCGCTGGTTCGAGGTGACCTGGATCTGGTGATAACGTCTGATCCCGTCGATCTGCCCGGCATAGAATACGTGCCGCTGTTCCGTTACGAAGCGATGATCGCCCTGGATAAACAGCATCCGCTGGCGACGAAAACCTGCATTGAACCTGAAGATGTCCGGGATCAGATACTGATCACTTATCCTGTGGAGCGTGACAGGCTGGATGTATTTACCCGTTTTCTGGATCCTGCGGATGTTGAGCCTGTGGCTGTCAGAACCGCAGAGCTGACCCCGATGATGGTGCAGCTGGTCGCCAGCGGGCGGGGTATTGCGTGTTTACCTGACTGGGCACTGACTGAGTACACAGCCAGTCAGACGGTCCTGACCCGCAAAATGGGGGAAGACGGGCTGTGGTGTACGCTTTACGCAGCCGTGCGGGAAGATCAGACGGACACGCCCTTCATGGAAGACTTTCTGGCAACCGCGGTAGAGACCTGCTTCAGCCATCTGGCGGGAATCAGGCGGGTGCAACCAGCTGACAAGTCCATAGCCGCCGACTGATTAGTTTGCAAACGCCTGTGGCTGGAAAGCGCCTGTGGCTGGAAAGCGCCTGTGGCTGGAAAACGCCTGTGGCTGGAAAACGCCTGTGGCGGAAAAAAAGCCTGTGGCCGGATAACGCCCCTGAACCGAAAACGCTGCAATTCACTGCTAATGGCCTGTTTCTGGAATTGCAAAAGCCCGCAAACGCAAAAGCCCGGAAACGAAAAAGCCCGGGAAGGCAAACACCCCCCCGGGCTTCGTCAACGTATGGGGAGCAAGCTCCGGATTAAATTAACCCGGAGGCTCCCCGCATAGACTGACTATTAATGGGATCACCTCCTTTACGTTCAGGGTGCCGGTCGGCATATCGGTAGTTCCCCCTGGTCAGAAAGACCGATATGTTCGCGTCTGATGATCCATTGGATATAGACCAGCAAAATTTATCTGACCCACCAGCTGCTGTCAAAGAGAATCTCTGCTCATGGAATCAGTGTCGTTCGCGACCATTTGCCATCTTCCAGCCGGTACAGCTGCCGGTCGTGAATACGGTCTTCGCGGTTCAGGTCCAGCATTTCAATCCGGTCTGCGATCAGTTCGATCCCTGCAACCTGTGCCGGTGGCTCCATCTCGTCTATGGAATGATCAGCCTTGAGCTGATTAATTTTATCCACCAGTATCTGGCGTGACTCAATTTCGCTGCTCTGGTCGCCCATTTCCTGATACACGTAATCCAGTAACTTGCTGCCTTTCGGGCGCCGGTACCAGTTGGTGCGAACGATGTCGGTCTCGAGCTCGTTGATGGTGCCGGAGATACGGTACTGCCGCTGCAAGGCGGTGTACCAGAGCAGTAACTGATAGTTTCCTCCTGTGGTCAGCGCCTTGTACTTGGGACTGGTCTTGTTCACAAAAATAACAAAGCGGTTATCGACGATGTCCCGAAGCACCAGCGTTCTGACTGAAACCTGCCCCTCACTGTCGGCGACAGCAAGGAAGCAGATGTCGGCATTGGAGTCTTCCAGACGCCGCGCCTCAGCACGATCGTTTTTTATATTAATGACGGGGTCCATGGCTTAGCTACGCCTGTTCTGTGTAGTTCCGGTACAGGGTTCTGATCCAGCGCTCTTCGCTGATAAATCCAGAGCCCCAGGTCGTCCAGGTTGCCCCTAAACCCTCTTCTACTATTTCTTCAACGGATTTGCCTGAATCAATCGCGGTTTTCACGATCAGGCTGGTCTGATTCAGCATATCCAGATAACTGATCAGGTCTTCCGTATTCGCCAGTGAACCATGACCGGGAATAATCTGCGTATTTTTGCTGATCATCGCCAGTGCTTTCTGGACGCCCAGCATCACGCCTTCGACGCTGCCGCCGGCATCAAGATCAACATAGGGGAATCGGTCCTTGAAAAAATGGTCCCCCATATGCAGCACGTCAGACAAGGTGAAGTACACATAACTGTCACCGTCGGTATGACCGGCGGGCATATGAATGAGGCGAATGTCCTCGTTGTTAAAGTGGACGCTGGCTTCGTCGTTGAAGGTAATTACAGGCAAACCCTGCGCGGCTGTTGGGGGCTCACCATCGAGCAGCCTTACCCGGACATTGTCGTGTGCCATGATGATACTGGACGCACCAAAGTTCTCGTTGCCGCCGGTATGATCACCGTGATAGTGGGTGTTCAGCAACCAGACGGGGCTGGCGGCGCCAATATCACCGATCGCTTTTCGTATCTTGTCTGCCATGGGCGCAAACTGATCATCGATCATCAACAGTCCGTCTGGTCCGAAGGATACGCCGATGTTGCCGCCGGCACCGGTAAGCATATAAACGTGATCGGTCAGTTGCTGCGTTTTAACTTCGACGCCGGCGAAGCGGTCATCGGCGGCCAGTGCGGACTGCCCCATTAATACTATTCCCAGCAGCGTTGCTCTCAGCTTCATCGTGTTATCTCCGTTTAATCAGGG
>JAGRIO010000048.1:5757-17211 GCA_020443225.1 Pseudomonadales bacterium | reverse complement strand
CCTTGCCGAGACGCTCCGGGAGCTCGACATTGACGAGGCGTGGATTCACGAGATCGTCCGGCGCAAGATCCTCCACGATCAGGCGGTCTTCACGAAGCGCACCTTTGAAGAGCCGGATGCCGTGAAGCGTGAACTCATCGCCGGTGTTCGCCAGTTCCTTGGACCCGACTACGACATCGAGACCCACTTCACGCCGAAGTATCGCCCATGGCAGCAGCGCGTCGCCTTCGTCCCCGACGGCGACATCTTCAAGGGCATCGCCGCTGGTAAGGCCTCCATGGTGACCGATGAGATTGACCGCTTCACGCCGCGCGGCATCCTCCTCAAGTCCGGTGAAGAGCTCCAGGCGGACATCATCGTCACAGCTACCGGCTTCAACCTCAGCGTCATGGGCGATATCCAGTTCGAAATCGACGGCAAGCCGTTGAACTTTGCCGACACCGTCACCTATCGCGGCATGATGTTCACGGGCGTGCCGAACATGGTCTGGATCTTCGGCTACTTCCGTGCCAGCTGGACGTTGCGCGTCGACCTCATCGGCGACTTCGTGTGCAGGCTCTTGAAGCACATGGACGAGAAAGGCGTTCGTTCAGTCATGCCGGCGCTGCGTCCCGAGGACAAGGACATGGTGATCGGCGACTGGATCGACCAGGACAACTTCAACCCGAACTACCTGCGTCGTGCCATGCACCTCATGCCAAAGAGCGGCAACAAGCGTGAATGGCAACACACCCAGGACTACTGGCGCGAGAAGGACGAGATACCCAATATCGATCTCGATCAGCCGGTCTTCCGCTACGCCTGACCATCAGGCTTGTCAGCCATGGCCGGGATTCACGGGTACTGTGATCAGCGCTTTCACCGGGTAAGAGAAGCGTTCGCGGAGAACTTCGCCAGCCGTGGCGAAATCGGCGCGTGCGTCGCCCTGGTTCTGGAGGGCAAGCTGGTGGTGGACCTCTGGGGTGGTTTTGCAGATTTCACGCAAACCCGCGCCTGGCAGCAGGATACGCTTGTCAACGTGTGGTCCCTGGGCAAGGCCATGACCGGCCTCAATCTGCTCCACGCCGTAGATCAGGAGTTAATCAGCTACGAAACCCCGATTGCCAGTGTCTGGCCAGCCTTCGCCGCGAACAACAAGGCGGACATTACCCTTGGCACCATTCTCAGCCACAAGGCAGGTTTATGCGCGGTAGAGACACCACTGCAGCCAGCGGATTTCTTCAACTGGCAGCGGATGACGTCTGCACTGGCCGCACAAAAGCCCTTCTGGACACCCGGCGAGTACCACGGTTATCACACCAATACATTGGGGTTTCTCGCTGGTGAGCCATTGTGCCGGGTCAGCGGCGAAACGTTTAACGGGTATTTCCAGCGCAATCTGATGCAACCACTGGGAACCGATTTCCACTTTGGGGTACCGGAACAAGACCTGCACCGCGTCGCAGATATTGCGAACGCCCCGCGACCACCTGAATTTGCCAACCGTATTCTGGGTGAAAATCCAGACCTGAACGACCCGCTAACGCGCATGCGCCAGCTGGTTTATCAGAACCCCGGATTTGAACAAAGCGGCGATAACGGGCTGAACTCGGTCAACTGGCGCCGGTCGGTTTTCCCTTCCACTGCACCCCACAGTAATGCCAGGTCCATAGCGACAATCTTTGGCTGGCTGGCGTCGATACTGAACACGCAACAAAGTGACATTGTCAGCAAGGATAATCTGCGGTTAGCAACGCAGATTCATGCAGATGGTGAAGACCGGGTCATGCAGCGCCCTACCCGTTTCGGCTATGGCTTTCAGTTAACCCAGCCAGACAGACCATTAGGCCCCCATAGTGCAACCTTTGGTCACTACGGGAATGGCGGCCATCTTGGGTTTGCCGACCCTGACGTCCCCTTGGGCTTTTCATACAACATGAACCTGCATGGTTTTGCCTGGCGGGACCCAAGAAATATCGCGCTAACTGACGCAGTCTACGACAGCCTCTAACAACACCTCGACAGCCATTGAATTGGTGATAAGACAGTTTTCTTCCGTTTTATGCAGTAGTTTTACAGCCTTTTCCCGATCAGCCTCCTGACGGATAGTCACCGTTGGCGCTACGGTTACCGAGGTGAAACGGGTCTGCTTGTCGACCCGGTCCAGCGTACCGGTGACCTCACACTGAATCGACTGGTAGTCCAGTTTTGAGGCAGCAGCAACAGCCTTGAATGTCAGAATGAAACAGTCCGCAATGGCACCCACCAGCAGGGTTTCCGGTGACCATTGATCACCGGGACCATCGAATTCCGCCGGGGCGTTGGTCATTAACCCCGGCAGACCTGCTGATTTCAGTGCCACACCATCATCACCCAGAGTTGCGGTGACGGCATAGTGATGGGGAAAACCCTGCATCTTATTACTCCTCGGTTGCGACAAACCCTTTCCAGTTACCCATATAGGTAATGAAGTGCTCGCTTAATCCCTCGGCTGCCAGATGCACCCGGCTGACCGGATTCGGCAGCGGCTGAAAGTCCGGATTGGCCTGCATCTGCAGCGGAAAGTCGTGGTGAATAATCGCCGCCCGGCCTAACATAATCCAGTCGACACCTTCCGCCATGACGCTTTCTGCTTCAGCAGGCGTTCTGATCTTGCCCGCTACTCCCAGCTTCACATTGTGACGGTTCAGATCGGTAAACCAGCCGATGAGGGGGCGATCCTGAAAACGCTCATCATTGGGTAACTTAAAGCAGTCCCACAGCGACATGTCCAGAAAGTCTATCTTGCCTTCGGTCATCAGGCTTTGAGCCAGATCACGAATCTCACCCAGATCCATACCAAAACGTTCCGGTGACAATCTGAGCCCCAGAATGAAATCCTTGCCACAACGCTCGCGGATACCATCAATCATCATTCGCAGTGGTCGTGCGCGGTTTTCCAGTGACCCACCGAATTCATCCTCACGCTGATTGATTTCAGACGAAAGAAACTGGCAGATCAGGTAGCCATGAGCACCGTGCAATTCGACGCCATGAAACCCGGCTTTCTCGGCCCGGACCGCACCTTCGATGAAAGCCTCAATGGCATCCAGTACTTCAGCATGGGTCATGCCTACAGCGCCGGTCTCTTCATCGTCTGAAGGACAGTGTGGCGCCTGCCCGATAAGCTCTGCCGGCGAGCGGTTGCCAGCATGGTGAAGCTGTACAATCGAAACACTGTTCTCAGCATTAATGCCTGCAGCCAGCCGGGTAAGACCCGGCAGATGGTCGTCAGAGAATATCCCTAACTGCCCGGGAAACCCCTGGCCCCTGGCCTGTACGTGGGCTGCGCAGGTCATCGTCAGTCCGAATCCGCCTTTTGCCCGCATCGTCAGCCAATGATATTCCTCGTCAGACAGTGTGCCATCCGCATGACTCTGTGTATTGGTCAGCGGTGCCAGCATAAAACGGTTTTTCATTTCCGGGCCGCGACCCAGATGTAAGGGAGAGAAGAGATTTTCCACGGTTTTTCTGTGTCCTGTTGCCTGTAAAAGGCAGCATTCTACCTGAATGCAGAGACCAGAACAGGCCATGTGTTATGGCATGGCCTGTGGCTTCAATGCGGCATTCCCCGGGCCAGAGGCTGACCCAGGGACAGCACGGGCTGACCCCGGGGGCAGCCCTCAAAGGTCAGGCCAGCGCCTGATCCAGATCGGCAATGATATCTTCGATATGCTCAATACCGACGCACAGACGAATCATGCCAGGGGTCACACCGGCACGCAGTTGCTCTTCCCCGCTCATCTGGCGGTGAGTGGTCGAGGCAGGATGACAGGCCAGGGATTTTGCATCACCAATGTTCACCAGACGCTTGAACAGGCCAAGCTTGTCATAGAACTTCACGGCTGCATCAAATCCACCTTCAATCTCGAAAGTCAGCAATGAGGCAGGCTTGCCCTTGCAGTACTTCTGCGCCAGGTCATAGCACGGATCAGATTTGAGACCTGCATAGCTGACCCTGGTCACCTTGCTGTGTGCTTCCAGGTGCTCTGCCACGGCCATGGCATTATCGCAATGCCGCTCCATGCGCAGTGCCAGCGTTTCCATCCCTTGCATGATCAGGAAAGAGTTAAAGGGCGAAATGGCAGAACCCGTGTTTCGCAGCGGCACGGTTCGCGCTCTGCCAATATAGGCGGCAGGACCCAGCGCATCTGTATAAACCACCCCGTGATAGGAGGGTTCGGGCGACGTCAGTCCAGGAAACTTGTCGGCATGTTCAGCCCAGGGGAACTGACCAGAATCGACGATGGCACCACCCAGAGAAGTTCCGTGCCCCCCCATGTATTTCGTTAGCGAGTGCACAACAATATCTGCACCATAGCTGAAGGGTTTGATAATCATTGGTGTTGCGACGGTGTTGTCTACAATCAGCGGAACACCATGAGCGTGGGCAACAGCGGCCAGTGCTTCAATATCAACCACGTTACCTGCCGGATTACCGATACTTTCGCAGTAAACCGCACGGGTGTTCTCATCAATCTGCGCTTCGATATCCGCAGCTTTGTCAGAGGCGGCGAACTTCACCTGTACACCCTGCTTCGGCAGCATGTGTGCAAATAAGGTGTAAGTACCACCATAAAGCTGTGGCGTGGCCACAATGTTATGGCCAACTTCAGTGATGTTCTGAATTGCGTAGGTAATCGCAGCGCTGCCTGCGCTGACGCCGAGTGCGCCAACCCCACCTTCAACATCTGCAACACGCTTTTCCAGCATGTCAGTAGTCGGGTTCATCAGGCGGGTGTAGATGTTGCCAGGCACCGCCAGGTTAAACAAATCGGCGCCGTGCTGAGCATTGTCAAATTCGTAAGCGACTGTCTGATAAATAGGCGTGGCGACCGAGTGGGTCGTGGGATCGGTATCGTAACCGGAATGGATCAGTTTAGTTTCGTCTCTCATGCGTGCTTAAGCCTTATGTGCGGATGTTGTTATATCGGATCAGCTGACCGGAAACCTGGACCCGGAACTGATCGCCCTGAGGCACGCAGTATAAAGCTAACCACCCGGAAATGAGAACCGGCAGACTGGCTACCCGATCTCAAACCCGGCAGATCATCCGGTCCGGCAGGCAGTTGGGGCAACCTGCCGGACCGGCGTTCATCAGCCTTCACTATGAGCGTGAAGCTTCTCGATAGCGGCTATACCCAGATTTTCAACCGCACTATCCAGAGTTTCTGAATAACAGCTTTTCGCTTCTTTCACTGAACTCAGTGAGCCTGCTTCGCGCAATTGAGTGGAGCCACAGACTTTTCTGGCCGCCCGCTGAAGCTGGACATAGGCAATCTGCTGACCTGCACGTGAATCCAGATTAATACCGGCCAGGTCTACAACCGCTGAGTCGGTTTTCTGAACGGCAGCACCGGCAGCGGCACTGAATACAATGGAACCTGTGATAGCTAAGTTTACAAGTGTCTTTCTCATCCTCGATCTCCTGATATTGTCTTCATATCAGATCATTTTGCTGATCTGTACCGAGTATGACGGAGATAATTCTCAAAAGGTTTCAAGGGAAAAGACGAGTTGAAATGTTGGGGCGGCGAAGTGAAATTTCATTCAGCAATGCGCCGTAAGCACTATATTTTCAGCAATTCAGCGCTTTTCGACTTTCGCTACCATCAGCGGTAGCGGTGCGCGACGAACGGAAAAACCAGAACGGTGAAGTGAAGTTTCAGCCTGATAGATATTCAGGTATCACCTTTCAGGAAGGTAGAGACTCCTGTTTTCCATTATCATCAGAGTATGAAGTGAATGAAGAATCGATGTTGTAACGAATCAGGAAATACAGGATGCCTCCGATTGCACCGCCCACATGGGTGAGGGTGCTGACGTAGGGAACAAGCGCACCTATAATCATTTCCAGCACGAACATAGCGAGAAAAGACGCGAGGACGATATCGTTGTTTATGCCGTAATGACGTTTCAAAATCAGATAGGTTGCATAGCAGAACGCGACTCCTGAGACGCCAATGACAATCTGGGATTTCCCGAAATATGCCATCCCAAAGCCAACAATACATCCCGTCAGATAAAGCCCCACGAGATGCACCAGACGTTCTTTCGGCTCCAGCAATCTCAGCAAACAAAACAGCGCAAAAACATTCGCCAACAGGTGGTGGTAATTAGCGTGAAGCAGGGATCCCGTGATAAATCGATAGAGACCATGAAATTCCTCGTGATCAATAGCAAACCCACCATACTCGTAAGCGGTTTGGGGCGACATATTGCTTCCTGTGACAAGAAAAATTCCAACTAACAGAGTCGCCAGAAAGATTAGAAAGGGATAATCACGAAATCCAGATCTGAGTTTAGTGCCGGGTTTGATCTGGCAAAATGTCGCAAAGTCATCCGTGGAACCGAACATTCGGCTATCTATGTAGAAATTCGCATGATCTTTTTGCGATACAACAGCTACACAAAGCTTTCCCCGGAATATTTTTTCTATTGCATGAATATTTGCCATTGGGATGTACATAGCATGTTCTGGAGAGAAAAGTTTAGGAATGTACAGACCTTCGCGGGAAACCAGTATTTCTGGTTGTTCGGTCAGCAGGAGCCGGTATGACCTGAGTCGGCGGCGCAGATAAAAAGGGAGCCAAAGCAAGAGACCCAACATCAGGACAGCGAATTTATGGCTGAGCAATCCCTCACGGTAGAAAACGCTGCAGGTGATAGCCCAGAGGAACAGAATCAGCCCTACCCACATAAAGTGCTTTCTCAAAGCATGACGGAAGTACTCCGTATCCAAGCGCAACTTCATCAGCAGGGCCGATTCATTCATCCCATTTTTCCTCCGGCGTTAACTATCTGATTCTTTTGTAAGAGAATCGTCTGAACCACCAGAGCTTGAGCCTGTACCTCCCGAGCCTCCATCGGAACCTGCTCCCGATCCAATAATCGCACCGCCGGTGGCGCCCAAACCCATAGCTACAGTGATTGTGAGAAGCTCACCTGCGGTAGCTGCACCTACCAGAGCCACCGGTACAGTTGCCAGCCCAGCTGTGGCTAACAGAGTCACACCCAGACCGATCACGCCGACCCCAGCCGCAATCGAATCCCAGTCAGCCCCACCCGAAACCGCCTCAATCTCATCCAAATCCAGCTCCCGAAAACTACCGGACTCCGGCGTCATTGCCCTCATTGTCATTACCTGATTCATAAAATTTACTCCTGGTGAATAAGCGCTGTATTGCGCAGGAAAATTCTTATGCGCTTACGCCCCATCTGAAACGGGCGATCTGCTTCGATCCCGGCGTGACATTTCCGTTACTGTATTTCCGTGAAAAACTGCTGTCTGTAGGACATTTACCCGATAAAGCGCATCTCAGTAGCTATACTGATGAATGGTGCTACCCAATTGATCAGAATCATTGAATTCAGGCGCTGAAAAGCGCATTATTGCGCCGCACCAAAAAGTGAAAGCACGAGATATTTCGAATCTGGAGAAGTCGATGAAGAAAACGATTTTTTTACTGGTTTGCCTGATGGCGGCCTTTTCCACTCAGGCGGCTGATATTGCTGCTGGTAAAGCCAAGGCTATGACCTGTGCGGCCTGTCACGGCGCTAACGGTGTCAGCCCCAACGACATGTGGCCAAACCTCGCTGGCCAGAAAGAAGGATATCTGAAGAAGCAGATCAAAGCCTTCAAAGACGGTACCCGCCAGGATCCGCTGATGGCACCGATGGTTGCGGCGCTCACTGATGCTGACGTCGAGAATCTGGCTGCTTACTACTCCAGCCTGAAATAAGCACACTGGCAATGCATGCGTGATTTGACCGCAGATAAGTTCGTCTTATCTGCGGCAACCCGCTCTGTTTTACTAATCAATCCTGCTGGTCAGCTTCCTTCGTGACTCGCCTCTGTGCCTCCGCCCCGCAACTACTGATCCCTGATACGCTTTTCAATCTTCAGGCTGACCGCAGTCGGCTCTGTCGTCAGGTTAACCGGCGCTGACTTTGCTTCAAAATCATCCGGGCTGGCATTGGCAATACCGGAAGATGAAATACGCGCAACCACCTCTACCTGATCGAAGTTAGCCAGACCCATACCAGGCATCATAGCCATAGTCTCATCCAGTCTGACAGTTTTGGGCAAGGCACCTACAGGAAACTGCTGTACCGCCAGCGGCATCTTCGGCCCATTCAGTGCACGCGCATAGACAAACACTTTGTCGCTGGCACCGGCTTCCAGTCCGTCAGCTTTCTCAACCGTAACCGTAAGGACACGGCCCGTAGCAGTGGCAGTTTCACCCTGTGCAGACGCTGCCATCGATGCTGCACCCATAGCCTCTGCCTCGCCTGGAAGACCCTCGCCAGGCTTAAGCCCCAGATCTTCTTCCAGCCTCGCGACCGCCTTCCTCAATAACTCTGCGCGATCACCCTCCAACCCGGTCTGCAGGGCTTTGCGGAACCACTGCAGGGCTGCCTTCTGGTCACCCTTCTGAAACGCGTCCATGGCCCTGATTTCCAGCATCGACACATCATGAGGATTCAGCTTCAGGGTCATCGCAATGGCCTTGTCGACGCGCTCGGTCATCTGTCTGCCATCAGCCATAAACACTGCCTCGGCATACCAGGAAGCAATATTGGGGTCCATAGGATAGCGTTTGCGCAGATGATCAAAAGAAATCACGGCATTGTCATAACGGCCCAGACGCATGTAAGACTGACTTAACAAAAACCAGCCATCGTCATTGTCCGGTTGATTGCGCAGCCGTGCGGCAAGCTTTTCAACACTGGCGGCCATGCTGCTGGCATCATGAGGTGCGTTTGCGCTCATCTCGTCTGCCAGTTGCACATCCGTTATTGCCCCCCAGGAAAAACCACTTTCGGAGTAGGCAAACCAGCCGAATACCGGCAGCAACAGACCCAGCACCAGGGCAGGACGTACACCCGCCGTGACTGGTGGTTCAGCACTGGCGTCCGGATCACCGGCTTCGATCAGCAGGTTCTTTTCCTGCTCACGTTTCAGCTGCTCAAACTGCACCTGATCGATCTCACCGGCAGCCAGACTCTGCTCAAGTTCATCAACCCGCTCCCGGAAGATCGCAATATTGATCTCACGCCGGTCAGCTTCGGTGAGGTTCTTACGTCGCCTGATCACAGGCAGCAGCACAAAACACGCAGCGATCAGCCCCAGCAGCGTGGCATATATCCAGAAATCGGTAATCATTTAGTCAGCAACTGTTCCAGTTTTTTGCGGTCTTCTTCAGACAGTTCCCTCGCGGCACCCGACTCTTTACGCAGAAAGCGCATGAGTACAATCAGGCCGATCACAAAGAACACGATGGGGCCCAACCACAGAAACAGGGTTGAACCTTTGACAGGTGGATCATAAAGAATGAAATCACCATAACGTTCCTGCATGAAAGCCAGTATCTCTTCGTCAGTTTTGCCTTCGAGCAACAGCCGATGGGTTTCGCGCCGCAGGTCCTTGGAGATCATGGCATCTGAACCCGCAATATTGGTGTTCAGGCACTGCGGGCACCGAAGCTCTTCGATCAAGGTGTTATAGCGGTCTCTTAGCTCATCATTGGGAAAAGGATAAGCATCGATTGCGGCAAAGCCTGAACTACTGAACAGCCACAGGCCTGCCAGGGCAGCCAGTGTTCGCATTGTCAGTCTGAGTCTAGTCACGGCTGGCCACCTCTCCGGAGCGCAACAACTCGATAACAGGGCTGAAATCCTGCTCCCAGGTCATGCGGCTGACGGGTCCTACATGCTTGTAACGAATGACCCCGTTGGCATCGACGATAAACGTTTCCGGCGCACCGTAGACGCCGAGATCGATCCCCAGCTTGCCAAGATCATCCACAATAATAAACGCGAAAGGATTCTCATAACGCTGTAGCCAGCCTCTGGCTTTAGCCGGATCATCGTTATAGTTAACACCCACTAACCTTACACCCTCTTCGCGGCTGATACGCAGCAGCTCCGGATGTTCGATGACACAGTTGGGACACCAGGTCGCCCAGACGTTCACAATAGAGACCTCGCCCATCAGATCTTCACGGCTGAGCACCCGGCCTTCCTCATTCAGTGCGTTCAGTGAGAATTCCGGAAAGGGCCGGTCTATCAGCTCTGAGGGCAGAAGATGGGGGTCGCGCAGGGTGAAGCCCAGTGCCAGTACCACGATCAGCACAACAAAAATAACCAGTGGTATCAACAGCTGCTTATTCAGCTGATTCATGCCGGTGTTCCTTCCATCACGGTGGCGGCACGGTGCACTTTTACCGCCCGGTACCGCCGGTCAAGAATTGTCACAAATCCACCGATAGCCATAATCAGGCCACCAATCCAGATCCAGCGCACAAAGGGCTTGACGTGAATTCGCACCGCCCAGGCTTTGTTATCAATGGGCTCGCCAAGCGCAATGTACAGGGCGCGGAACAGCGATGGGTCCATGTCGGCCTCGGTCATCATGTTTCTGGCAGTTTCGTAGAAGCGTTTTTCGGGATGAAGCAGTGCGACGGATCTGCCGTCGACAAACGCCTCAATTTCTCCGCGGTCAGCCGTGTAATTGGGTCCCTTTACGCGGCTCATGCTGTTAAAACGGAATTCATAACCCGCCAGTTCCAGACTGTCGCCCGGTGACATCCGAACGTCTTTTTCCTGGGAAAAATACACCGTCATACATACGCCAATCATGGCAACCGCAATACCCAGATGCCCCAGCATCATGCCGTAATAAGACATGGGCTGGCGAAACAGGGCGGCAACTCTGTCGCGCTTGTTCGCGGTCTTGTTCCACCAGTCGGTTAGCAGAATGACGGTGATCGATAAAGCGACCGTATCCACCAGCCACACAACGGGTGAAAAGAAATCAGCCAGCGCCAGCAGCAACACAGCGATGGTAATGGCGGAGCCCAGCACCGGTTTCCATTGCTGGTGATAAAGGCTGGTGGGCGTCTTCTTCCAGCGCGATACAGGGCTGAGAGCCATAAACATAAACAGCAACATCACCACTGGCACAAAGACCTTGTTGAAGTAGGGCGGACCAACGGAAATCTTGTCGCCGCCCGTAAATGCTTCATAACCGAGAGGCGCCAGCGTACCCAGCAATACAGCGGCCGTCGCAACGACCAGCAAAACGTTGTTGGCCAGCAGCAGCACTTCCCGCGAGCTGGTTTCGTAGCCGGTATCACTGCGGATGCCGGAAGCCTTAAAGGCATACAGCGTCAGTGAACAGCCAATCACAATACCCAGATAAATCAGAATCAGCGTGCCGCGTTCCGGATCGACCGCGAAGGCATGAACCGAGGTCAGCACACCAGAACGCACCAGGAAGGCACCCAACAGGCTGAAAGAAAAAGCAAAGATCGCCAGCAGCACGGTCCAGCTCTTGAAGACACCGCGTTTCTCAGTGGTCGCCAGGGAATGAATCAGTGCCGTACCAATCAGCCAGGGCATGAAAGAAGCGTTTTCTACCGCATCCCAGAACAA
>JAGRIO010000048.1:0-5747 GCA_020443225.1 Pseudomonadales bacterium | reverse complement strand
TAATATGCCCACCAGGAACCCAGCGCAATGCCCATGGTCAGAAACGCCCATGCCACATTGGTCCAGGGTCGCGACCAGCGCGCCCAGGCAGAATCAAGCCGCCCGGTGGTCAGGGTTGCCACCGCAAATGCGAAAGGTACCGCCATACCGACATAACCCATGTACAGCATGGGCGGATGGACGATAAGCCCGAAATCCTGCAGCAACGGGTTCAGATCAGAACCGTCCTGCGGAATCACCGGCAGGTTTCTGACAAAAGGATTGGAGGCTTCAAGCAGAAAGATCAGAAAGCCAACACTCAGGGCACCCATGACTGACAACACTCTGGCGCGCATGTCACTGGTCAGGCTACCGCTGAACCAGGCCACGGCCGCCGTCCAGCCCGCCATCACCAGGCTCCAGAGCAGGAAAGAACCTTCGTGCGCACCCCAGATCGCAGAAAGTTTGTACTGCAGCGGCAGCGCACTATTGGAATTACGGGCTACATAGGCCACTGAAAAATCATCGTGCCAGAATGCCCAGCCCAGACAGAAAAAGCTCAGCCCGGTCATGAACAACAGCCCGGTGGCGATGGAAGGCGCTGCCTGCATCAACGCGAGGTTACGCTTGTAAACGCCCCAGGAAGGAATGGTCGCCAGACAGAAACTGAGTCCCAGCGCCAGAATCAGACTAAAATGCCCCAGTTCGACAATCATGAGCCCGGCTGACCTCCTGTTGCTTCTTCATGAGCATCAGCCAGGGTCTTCGCGACCTCCGGCGGCATGTAGTTCTCATCGTGTTTGGCCAGTACTTCTTCGGCGATCAGAATACCGTCATCATTCAGCCGGCCACGGGCCACAATGCCCTGCCCCTCACGGAACAGATCCGGCAGGATGCCCTCATATTCGATGGTGACTGCGGCTTCTTTCATATCGCTGACATCGAACTGCACTTTCAGGTCAGTCTCGGAACGCCGCACGCTGCCGGCAACCACCATACCGCCAGCGCGGATCAGCGCATCCTGCGGCGCTTCACCATTAACGATCTGGGCCGGCGAGTAAAACAGATTGATATTTTCATCCAGGGCCTGGAATGCCAGGGTGACGGCCACTGCCGCACTGACAACAACAAGACCGGCAATCATCAGGCGGTTGCGCCGGTGAGGTTTCATCTTTCCAAATTTCATTCCGCTATCGGCTCCTGTGGTTTGTCTGCGCCAGCTTCGATTTCCATCGCTCGCTGCTTCTGGCGAATAAACTGCTTCTGTACCTGTATGGGTCTTACGACATTGAGCACCAGCACGATCAACGTCAGGGCATAACAGCTCCAGACATAGGGACCGTGCTTGCCCATGGCGAGAAAATCTGCAAATGATTCGAAACTCATCGTCCGGCCACCCATTCCTGTACCCAGCGGGTACGGCTTTCCCGCACCAGTATTTCCGACCGGATACGCATCATCCAGACCGTAAAAAAGAAGGCATAGTACCCCAGCACCATAATCAGGAGCGGCATCCACATGGAAAATGGCATAGCGGGCTTTTCAGTCATGGAGAAGGAAGAGGACTGATGCAGCGTGAACCACCAGTCTACAGAGTATTTGATAACAGGTATGTTCACCACGCCGACCAGCACCAGTACAGACACTGCACGGCCAGCTGATTCGCGGTTCTCCATCGCTGAGCGCAGCGCTATGACCCCGATAAACAGAAACAGCTGAACCAGGGTCGACGTCAGCCTGGCGTCCCAAACCCACCAGGTACCCCAGGTTGGCTTACCCCAGATGGCACCGGTTACCAGCGCCAGAAAAGTAATCGAAGCACCGATCGGAGCGGCACACTGAATGGCGATATCGGCGAGTTTCATTCGCCAGACCATGAACACCACGGCGGCACCTGCCATCATCAGATAACTGGACTGAGCGAGTATCGAGGCAGGCACATGCACGTACATGATGCGTGCACTGTTACCCTGCTGGTAATCGGGTGGCGCAAAGGCCAGACCCCAGACAGCACCAGTTACGAGAAGTAAAACCGCAATAACCCCGGTCCAGGGTAACAAGCGGCCGCTGATCTCGAAAAAAGATCGCGGCGCACCTAATTTATGAAACCAGTTCCACACATTTCTGCTCTGTTTTCTCAGGGTGAAGGCAGACGCCTCTGGCCTGCCCGATAAGCAGCGAATTGTAGCAGAAATATCCTTCACAATTGACTGCACCGACTACTGCAGGGAAATCGGCGGTTTAAAATCCGCCTGCTTAACAACGACCACATCGCAGTGAGTTCGTTCCATCACCGCTTCCGCCGTATTCCCTATAAAAAGTCCCTATATACCGGATCTTGCAACAGTGCCCAGTACGATGACGCCTGCGTCAACTTCAGTCGCATATTCGTTAACAACCAGATCAGCGGCACCTTCCCGCAGGTGAACTGCTTCCGGTGCGATGCCATAACCACCGGCAAACTCAATAGCCTCTTTAAGCTGCTCGTCATGTTTGTCGCGGGAGATCTGGTAAGCCAGCGGATCCGAAACGGCACCGGTACCCGCCACAGCCGCAATGCTGTAGGCATTAACCAGATGAATCTCCGAGCCCAGTACGCTGGCAAACACCCGTGCTTCTTCCAGCACAATCCGGTTCAGTTCTTCATGAGCTTCGTCCCGGCTCGCCACGTCCACCGCAGCGATAACCGGCTTACCACGGACACTGTCGTTGTGGCTGACCAGCAATAGGGGTGAGGGACAGAAGCGAATCAGGTTCCAGTCGGTGGAGGTAAACAAGGCGCGACTGAGTGCACCATGCTGTCGCAGCGGTTTGAATACAAAATCGGCTTTGAACCTGTGAGCACTCTGAATGATTGACTCGTACAACCGGTCAAAAGCAATCACCTCTGTGACAATGTTGTAACCTTCCTGCTGCAACGGCTGAACCAGCGCTTTCAGCCACTGGTTTTTCTTTTCAAGTTCGTCAATAAAACTTTCCGCTTTTTTTGCACTGGCGGCATTCTCAATATACAAATCAACTTTGAAGCTGATGTCGGTTTGCGGGACTTCACGAATTCTGCGCAGACCATGATGTTCGGCTTCTTCAGGGTCGATAACTACCAATATATTGGGCATTGAGTTCTCCTAGCATCCAGGGTGAGTAACGGGGAGAATTTTAGACTGGAGGAGACAAGGCTTAATTGATGCAAATCAAGGGGGTGCCAAGCAACCCTGATTAATGGCTGAGTGATATCCTGACAGCAGCACTGGTGGCCAGCGGTGAAATGCCGGTAGCTATAGCAAGCAGGGCACCTAACCACAGCATATGACCCGTATAGTCGCCACCCTGTATACCTGTCTGCACCATGGCGGTTGCCAGAATCAGTACCGGTACAAACAGCGGTAGCACCAGAATCGCGACCAGCACACCACCCTTACGCAAGCCGACCGTCAGCCCTGCACCAACAGAGCCGAGCAGACTAAGAGTGGGTGTAGCCAGCAGCAGCGACAGCATCAGCGCTGTCAGTCCTGGCGGGGGTACGAACAACATCATGCCCAGCAATGGACTCAACAACGCCAGAGGCAGTCCCGTCATGATCCAGTGCGATACTATCTTACCCATGATGACCAGAATAAACGGGCCACTGCCGAAGGTCATCTGCTCGAGGGAACCATCTTCATAATCACTGCGGAACATCAGTTCAAATGACAACAGACAACTGAGCAGGGCTGCCACCCAGATGACCCCGGGGGCGATGCCGACCAGCACATCCGCAGAGGGACTGATGCCCAACGGAAACAGACTGATTACTATGACGAAAAAAACCAGCGGGTTAATCACATCAGCCGGATTTCTGTAGGCCACCTTCAGATCGCGGCTGATTGTCATCAACAGCGTTTTCATACACCCAGCCTGAGAGATCGCACAGCACAGTCAAGCTGCAGCTGCTGGTGGGTGATCAGCAGCAGCAGACCGCCCGCCAGCACATGATCGTTCATGCGCTCTTCCAGCGCGGCAATCCCGCTGACATCAATGGCACTGAACGGCTCATCCAGAATCCAGGCACTGGCGCGGGTCAGATAAAGCCTCGCCAGGTTCACCCGTTTGCGCTGGCCTTCTGACATGGAACCACAGGACACGTCTTCAAAACCCCGCAGGTTCACCTGCGCCAGCGCAGCCCTGACCGCATCAGGTGCGACCTGACCTTCCTGCAGGGCCGACAGCCAGGTCAGATTTTCGGTGGCCGTCAGCAGATCTTTTACGCCGGGTTTGTGCCCGACATACAACGGAAACTCATCCAGTGCCCAATCGACTTCACCCTCATAGTCTTCGTACAGGCCTGCGAGAATCCGCAGCAGGGTTGTTTTGCCGGTACCATTACTGCCTTCCACACGTAAAGCCTCGCCCGCACCGAGAGAGAAAGACAGATTCTCAAACAACACTCGCTCATCACGGATACAGGTCAGGTTTCGGACATTCAGCATGTGCGGATTATATCGGCATGCCGGGACAATTAGCAGCTACTCAAGTTCCGGCGTTCATGGTCGATAACCATTGCAGATAATACGCATTGCTGCCGGCCATGAATCTGGACCTTAAATTTCCGGGGTTGTCTTCCGTCAACCCGATAAACAACACGCTGGGGCATGCCATGCCGGCCCCCGGGTTGCCGGTGCTGGAACGTAACCCTGGTGCTGAAAACGCTCGTCTGCTGCTGGCCCAGGTCGTGGGCTATGACGCGGCCAGCAAGGAATTACTGGTGCGCCTGCCGGGCACCGAGCAGCAGTTGATTCTGCCTCAGGCTTCCGCCAGAGCGCCGGGCGACCTGCTGATTCTGCGCGAGGTACTGGGCAAGTACACCATTGAAAGCAGTCAGAGTGCGCTGTCGCAGGTACTGCTGCGTATCTTGAAGCCCCATGACATTAATCTTTCACAGGTACTGAGTCGCCTGATGCAACTGGCGACTCCGGCGGGAGCCACTCAGAACCAGACCCAGCCAGGCAGCCCTGTGACCGCAGCTAACCCGGCAACAGGGACCAGCCTGGCCCAGAACCTGAATACCACCGGACAGTCTTCACCAGGTCAGATCGCCAGTCACAGTCTTTCAGCCGGTCCGGCCAGTGTATCTGCGACAGGCGCCAGCAGTTCCGCTTTATCAGCGCCGCCGGCAACGAACTCTTCAATGCAGAACCCGCTTCCTCAGACCGGCAGCCCGACAGGGGCTGATGGCAGCATCCGTGTACCGCTGCCGGCAACTGCTGCACCGGTCCCTGACAAGGCGCTGGCGCTGGCGCGGTCTCTGGCAGGCAGAATTCCTGACCTGACAGCTTTGAATGCCACCGTCATCAGAGATTTCGTACGCCTTTCCACCCCTTTCAGTGCCCCTGCGACCAGCCGACCGCAAACCGAACCTCAGGGTATTCCACAGTTGTTGCTGCAGCTACTGAAGGCTTCAGCGCCAGTAACGGCTGGCGGACCGCAACTGGAGGGTCCGGCACGCTCACTGACTATGTTGCGGGAACTCGCTTCTGACGCTATGGGAAAACTGCTGCTGAATCAGCTTCAGCCTCTGCTGGCCCGGAGTACAGAGGCTGAGCCGGACCATCGCCGGGCAGATCTGCTGATCAGAAACGAAGGGCAACTGGACACTATCGGCCTGCAAATCAGCCGGCAGGAGCAACTCATTGCCCCGGTGCATGAAAAAGAGCCTGAGCAGCCGGAAGAGGCCGCGGACAAGAAAAGCAGTCAGTGGAAAGTCCGGCTGAACTTTGACTTGCCCCAGTTGG
>JAGRIO010000497.1 GCA_020443225.1 Pseudomonadales bacterium | reverse complement strand
CCTGCAATAAATATGAGCATTACCACTAAAGACCGCCCAAACCGGGTTTTGTTACCCGCGGCTGGGCTGTTGCCCGTCAGATTTCGATCAGATTGCGCTTGATAGCGACGGCTGTTGCTTCTGCTCTTGAGGAAATTCCCAGTTTGGAATAAACGATTTTGATGTAACCCTTGACGGTATTAACACTGAGGCCAAGTAATCCTGCGGTTTCAACCACGTTATAGCCCTTGGCAATCAGCCGCAGCACGTCCACTTCGCGGTCAGTGAGATCTGATTCCCGCCGCGCTTCTCCCTGCTGATGAAAATGTGTCAGCACCCGGTCCATAGCCCGTTCTGACACCGGCGTACGTTTTTCCCGCACTCCGCGCAAATATCGCAGCAGCGTTTCCTTAGGATCATCCTTCAGAACGTAGCCATTGGCACCGGTACGCAACGCATCGAACAGATTCTTGTCATCGTCGTAGATGGTAGCCACGACAATGTAGGTATTAGCGCCTTTGCTGCGAATTTCATCTATCAGCGTCAGCCCTGTGCCATCGGGCAGGCCAAGGTCAACGATAGCGAGATCAAACGACTGCGCAGCCACTGCCGCCAGACCTTCTGCCAGCGTGGTCGCCGTAGTCAGGTCCGCTTCTTCAAACGCGCTCTGGACGATTTCCCGCAACCATTCCATGGTGTCTGGCGTATCTTCCAGAATCAGTACTTTTCTGAATTCCATTCTGTCTTTCACACAGATTCCGTCATAGTAAAATAGCCAGCGGCCATCATTCTGCCTACCCCCAAACGTGGGGTAACTCATCCGATCGCCTATTCTCTCGTATAAGCCGTGGTACTCATACCTTCAGGTTGACTACAATCAACCTGTACCGAGCGGAGCCCAAACTTGCAGAATCGAATTGTGACAACAAAGAAGCCACCGCTGGGTGTGGTGCTGATCAACCTGGGTACACCCGATACACCGGATGCGCCGGGCATCCGCCGCTATCTGAAGGAATTCCTGGCAGATCCACGGGTGGTCAATGTACCCCGACTGGTGTGGCTGCCGATACTCTACTGTTTCATTCTGACTTTCAGACCCCGCAAACTGGTGGAAAAATATGCCAGCATCTGGAGGCCAGCTGGCGCACCGATCCGCGCTTTCACTCAGACGCTGGCCGACCGGCTGCATGAGCGCCTGAACAGTGCCTACCTTGGCCGGGCCTTTCGCGTCGCCCCGGCAATGACCTACGGTAACCCTTCTATTGAATCTGTGGTCCGGGAATTTCAGGCCGACGGCATCAATGATTTTCTGTTTTTGCCACTGTTCCCGCAGTATGCGGGCGCCACCATTGGCGCTGTATCAGACAAACTGGGGCAGGTACTGAGTCGCCTGACGGTCGTGCCTGGCATCCGGTTTATAGATAACTACCACGACGACCCGGTTTATGTGCATGCCCTGACCCGAAGCATTGAACCCCATGTCAGCGCGCTGGATGATGCTTCCCTGCTGGTGTTCTCATTCCACGGTATTCCGGTCGCTCAGTCCGAAGCCGGTGATCCTTACCGTTCCCAGTGTGAGCACACCGCCGGGCTGGTGGCCACCCGGCTGGGGCTGACAGATACCCAGTGGAAAGTAACCTTTCAGTCGCGATTCGGACCGGCACCCTGGTTGCAACCTTACACCGACGAGACCATGGAGAGCCTGCCAGAGAAGGGCATTAAGAAAGTCTTTGTTGTATGTCCGGGCTTTTCGGCTGACTGCCTTGAGACGCTGGAAGAAATTGATATGGAAAACCGTGAAATCTTTATGGAAGCCGGCGGTGAAAGCTTTACCTATATTCCGGCGCTGAACGATTCAGATGATCATTTGGGTGTGATCGAACATCTGGTCAAAAGCCACCTTTATGACACAGAAAGCGCCCTTGTTTAATTAAAGAGGTTTAGTTAAAGAGGTTTAATTAAAGAGGTTTAATTAAAGAGGTTTAATTAAAGAGGTTTAATTAAAGAGGTTTAAT
>JAGRIO010000496.1 GCA_020443225.1 Pseudomonadales bacterium | reverse complement strand
ATCTGGAATATGAGTGCCGCGGAAAGCGCAGGCTATATCTGGAATATGAACAGTGCTCAGAATGCGGGCTACATCTGGAATATGAGCGATACAGCCAATGCCGGTTATATCTGGAATATGAACGATGCCCAGAATGCGGGCTACATCTGGAACATGAACGATACCAGCAATGCGGGTTACATCTGGAACATGAACAATCCGGACAGTGCCGGTTATATCTGGAACATGTCGTTCACTGAGAATGCGGGCTATATCTGGAATATGAGTGCTGCCGAAAGTCAGGGCTATATCTGGAATATGAACGCTGCCGACAATGCGGGCTATATCTGGAATATGAGCACCATGTCTGTCAATAAGTGGGTTAACCAGGAGTAAGCTGTTGAAGCTCGACTTTCTGCTCCAGTTCTACTGGCCTTCACGGAAGAGGCATCCAGGGAAGGATGCTGCGCGGCGAGGGAACCGCCGCCTTTCCGGTGAAGCTCAGGAAGAACTGAATGAATCCCGGGACAGGAAACTACCCGTGTGGATCGTCGTGCTTGGCATTGTCTGGTTGTTAGCGTTCAGTGTGGAAGCGCTGGGCGACAAATCAAGAATGGCTGACCAGCGGAATGTGATCTTTGACCGGCTCGGTACCGGGCAGGGACTTTCACAGGCCGCTGTCAGCGCCATCACTCAGGATAAACAGGGTTTTATCTGGGTTGGTACACAGGAAGGGCTTAACCGTTATGACGGTTATGAATTCCAGACCTTCTATCATATGGATGACGATCCTAACTCGTTGTCACATGACTCGATCTGGGATCTGATGGTGGATTCTGACGGTAGTCTCTGGATCGGCACTGATTCAGGTCTGAACCGCTATGATGCAGACTCGGGGCGGTTTGAGTTTTACAGCCTGGATACCGGGCTGGAAGTGGGTGGCCGGCATGTCGCTGTACACACCATGTTTCAAGATTCAAGTCAACGGATGTGGATCGGTACCAGTACCGGTCTGGTTCAGCTCACCGGTGATGGAGAGTTTATCAGCTACACCCATCAGCCGGGGAATCCGGAAACGATTGGTCGGGGCAGCGTCCGGGCTATCTTTGAAGACAGTCAGGGACGGCTGTGGATTGGTACAGAATTGGGTGGGCTGAACCTCTTTGACCCCTCAAGCGGATCGTTTATTCGCTATGAATCTGTAGCCGCAGATCCAGACACCATCAGCGATAACTATATCCGTAATATTATTGAGGACCGGAGTGGTAATCTGTGGCTGGCAACTTTCAATGGCGGCGTGTCGATATTTAACCCCGCCACCGGCGAAGCTGAGCGTCTGCGCCATACCGCCTCATTGCGGGTACGGGCGCTGCTCATGGATCAGCAGGGTAGCATCTGGGTTGGCACTGACGGTGGGCTGAATCTCTGGAATCCGGCAACCCGTGATTTCGAGCGTTATACCGTAGATCCTACGGATATACACAGTATCAGCGACAATACGGTGTTTGAAATCTTTCAGGACCAGGGTGGCGTTATCTGGGTCGGTACCTTTAATGGCATCAGTAAATGGAACGCCCGAACTGAAACCTTTCCTCACTTCAAACAAAGTGCGAGAAGTGGGCAGAACCTCACCAGCAACTCCATCACTTCGTTTGCAGAAACCCGTGAAGGTGACGTATGGATCGGCTCATTTGAAGGTCTGAACCGCTGGAACGCTACCCTCGGTACCTTTGTGGATACCAGTGGTCTGAACGTTCTGCTGAGTGACGACCTGGTGATGTCTCTGGCGATCCACGATGACCTGTTGTGGGTTGGGACCATGGCCGGAGGAATCAATCTGGTCGAAGGCAATGAAGTAATCGGTGTGATTCGTCATGATCCTGCAGATCCGTCTTCCATCAGTTCCGATGCAGTCAGCAAAATATTTGTCGACAGCAAGAATCAGGTCTGGCTAACGACCTATGGCGGTGGCGTTAACCTGTATCTTGGTGATGGAAAATTCAGGCGCTTCCCTGATCCCGCTAACCCGCTTGGTCGGTTCAGAGATTTAC
>JAGRIO010000495.1 GCA_020443225.1 Pseudomonadales bacterium | reverse complement strand
TCATGCGGGACGTTTGAAGCCGAGTGCATCTTGCCCTTGCTGCTGTCGTGATAGGCGCTGACAGTAATGGCTTACCACCCACCTGTTCCACCAGCCCATCGTACCGACCACCACCACAGACCGTACCCTGGGCACCCAGCGCATTAGTTGTCCATTCAAACACCGTGCGGTTGTAATAATCGAGCCCCCGAACTATTCGCGGATTAACCACATACGGAATCTGTCGCTTATCGAGCGTGCGTCTCAGTGCATCGAAATGCACCTGAGATTCCTCATCCAGGTTCTCCAGCAACAAGGGCGCGTCAGCAACAAGTGCCTGAGTTGAAGGCACCTTGGAATCCAGTATGCGTAGTGGATTCGTCGAAAGCCGGCGCCGGCTGTCTTCGTCGAGCGCGTCCTGGTGTTGTTGCAGGAAGGCCACCAGCTTATCACGGTAGGCTTTTCTGGCTTCATTACTACCCAGACTGTTCAGTTCCAGCGTAACGTCAGAGGTAATGCCCAGCTCATTCCACATGCGTGCCGTCATCAGCAGCAGTTCCGCATCAATATCCGGTCCGGCCATGCCGAAACACTCGGCACCAATCTGTTCAAACTGCCGGTAGCGACCTTTCTGAGGTCGTTCATATCTGAACATTGGCCCGGCATACCAGAAACGCTGAATCTGGTTGTAGGTCAGACCATGCTGCTGTGCAAGCCTGACACAACCGGCTGTACCTTCCGGACGCAGAGTAATACTGTCACCACTACGGTCGTCAAAGGTATACATTTCTTTTTCGACCACATCAGTTGCTTCACCGACCAGACGT
This sequence comes from Pseudomonadales bacterium, assembly GCA_020443225.1. Classification (GTDB taxonomy): domain Bacteria; phylum Pseudomonadota; class Gammaproteobacteria; order Pseudomonadales; family Azotimanducaceae; genus UBA4582. The sequence continues at coordinate 1,252 of JAGRIO010000495.1, read as the reverse complement.
TTGAACAGACCAGTAGATTCCAGCAATGGCATACCGATCTGATCATAACCATACTGGTTAAGCACACCGGCCACTACGCTGAGCACGTGACTATAAATTTCCTGTTGGGCAGGCAGTAAATCCTGCATACCCCTGATTGCCTGTATCTTCAAAATTCTGCTCTCAGCTCTGGCTTTCTCTGGCAATGAGGTTGGCACTGGCAGCTTCGGCCTGTTGCTTTTCGGCCACCCGCTGCCGGATCATTTTTTCCAGATGGTCCACCAGGTCTTCGTTCTGGACCTTATGATCTGGTTTGCCATCGGTATAGACCAGATTGTTAGGGGTAGCGCCGGTCAGACCGATTTCGGCTTCCTTCGCCTCACCGGGACCGTTAACAATACAACCGATAATCGCCACATCGAGTGGCGTGGTGATATCTTCTACTCTTCGTTCCAGCTCATTAATGGTGCCAATGACATCGAAATTCTGTCGCGAGCAACTCGGGCAGGCCACGAAGTTAATACCTTTGGCGCGCAGATGAAGGCTTTTCAGTAAATCAAAACCAACTTTGATTTCCTCAACCGGGTCCGCCGCCAGCGAAATGCGAATCGTATCGCCGATACCTTCCATCAGCAGTAAACCCAACCCCGCTGCAGATTTCACAGTGCCAGAGCGCAGCCCACCAGCTTCAGTAATACCGAGATGCAAGGGGTTATCAATCATGCCGGATATGGTCCGGTAAGCTTCAATAGCCATGAAGATATCTGATGACTTCATACTGAGCTTGTAGTTCTGGAAATCTTCACGGTCCAGCAGATCAATATTACGCAGCGCAGATTCAACCATCGCTTCAGCCGTTGGCTCTTTGTACTTACGCAGCAGGTCCTTGCCCAGAGAGCCGGCGTTGACACCAATGCGGATAGGAATATTTTTGTCTTTCGCGGCGCTGACGACGGCCCGGACCCGGTCGTGACTGCCTATATTACCGGGATTAATGCGCAGGCAGTCGACTCCCAGTTCCGCAACTTTCAGAGCGATTTTATAGTCAAAGTGAATATCCGCTACGAGCGGTACAGATACCTGCTTGCGGATTTCACCAAATGCATCTGCCGCATCCATGTCCGGCACGCTGACGCGAACAATGTCGGCACCAACATTTTCCAGCCGCTTGATTTGTGCCACGGTTGCTGCCACATCGGCTGTTTTTGTGTTCGTCATGCTCTGCACGGCGATAGGGGCATCACCACCAACGGGCACATTACCCACCATCACC
>JAGRIO010000494.1 GCA_020443225.1 Pseudomonadales bacterium | reverse complement strand
CGTTGACGCTGGGCACAGACTTCTTCAACGACGTCCGCCTGACGCCGGTAATCCTTGTGGCTGTTGCCATGGGAGCAATCCACCACCAGTCGTGCAGGTAAATGATGCGCAGCCAGCAACTCCTCCGCCGCGGCGACGTCCGCCTGTGCATAGTTCGGGCCGCTCACATCACCGCCACGCAGAATCAGATGACCATACCGGTTCCCGGCAGTCTCATAAATCGCCGGGGCCCCTTCCCGGGTAAGGCTCGGAAATACATGCCGGTGTCTGGCAGCCCGAATGGCGTCAACGGCCACCTGCACATTTCCGTCAGTACGGTTTTTGATACCAACCGGCATCGACAGCCCCGAGGCCAGTTCCCGATGGATCTGGCTTTCTGCCGTTCTGGCGCCGATAGCCCCCCAACTAATCAGATCAGCATAGTACTGCCCGAAAGTCGTATCGAGGAATTCAGTACCACAGGGCAGACCGGCATCCAGAACATCCAGCAACAGTTTTCTTGCCAGGCGTAACCCTTTATTAATACGAAAACTGCCATCCAGATCAGGGTCATTGATGAGCCCTTTCCAGCCCATGACAGTTCTGGGCTTTTCGAAATAAACGCGCATCACAATGTGCAGCCTGTCCTGCAGGTGCCGGGTGGATTCAAACAACTGGGCAGCATAATCCACAGCTGCAGCCGGATCGTGTACGGAGCAGGGGCCGGCAACCACCAGCAAGCGCGGATCATGCCCGTCCAGAATTGCTTCGATAATTTCTCTGGATTCAGTAACCCGGGCCATGATACCGGCAGTCGCAGGCAGATCCTCCGCCAGCACCGCCGGGGAGATCAGTGGATGAATCTTCTGAATATGACGATCGCTGCTTTGCATTGCATCTGTGGCCTCTGGTCAGGCGATAGAGTATAACAGCTCCAAATCTCCCAACAGCCCGGCAATCACAATGCCCAGGAATGGACGATGAGCTATACCGAATCAGAACACACCTACCTTGTGCGTGACAATCATCCGTTCAGGGGGGTGTTTTATCAGCCAGCACCAGAACAGCGCAGCTATTCCGGTATTGTCATCGACATCCATGGCGGCGCCTGGTCTTCCGGGCATCGTAAATCCGGCAGGCACTATTGCCGGTTCCTCGCCAGTCAGGGAATACCGGTTTTTGCAATCGATTTTCGCCAGGGTCCTGACCATAAGCATCCGGCTTCAGTCGAGGACATTCATGCAGCCATCCAATGGGTGGCTGACCCGGATTCGCTGGGAATCAGCATAGAATCCATCGACCTGACCGGCAGTTCCAGTGGCGGACATCTTGCCATGGTTGCGGCACTGAATCCGCCAGCGGATCAGCCCCGGATTCGGCGGGTTGTCGCATTGTGGCCGGTTTCCAATCCACTGGCACGCTATCACTATGTGACCCAGCGGGTGAATGAACCCCGGGAAACCTGGATCGATGTCTATCCTGACCGGTTGGTCGCAGGCCATGAAGCCTATTTCGACTCAATGCAGCAGATGTCAGAGGCAGCCGTCCAGCACATACTGCTGGCCGGGCAGTTCAGCCACTTGCCGGCTTTGTTCATCGTTCAGCCGGAGCTGGATCAGAATGCGCCGGTATTTCTCAATCAAACCCTGTCCGGCGCCTGGCTACGCGCGGGAGGCGAAGTCACCTACAAACTCTATCCGGGCGTGGGTCACGGGTTTGCCCACCGGGAAGGCGATCAAACCGATATTTGTCTTGCGGATATGGCGACATTCATCGGTTTCCCTTGATTTCAGCAAGTGCGTTCCGAATAATGCGCGACTTTCAGCGACACAGGAAAGACCATGCGTATCGATGCAATACCCGTCGGGGACAACCCACCAGAAGATATCAACGTCATCATCGAAGTACCGGTGGGCGGAGAACCTATCAAGTATGAGATGGATAAGGAATCCGGTGCGCTGATCGTTGACCGGTTCCTGTACACTTCGATGCGCTACCCCGGCAACTACGGTTTCGTACCCCACACCCTTTCCGATGATGGTGACCCCGTGGACGTGATCGTTGCTAACACCCGGGCTA
>JAGRIO010000493.1 GCA_020443225.1 Pseudomonadales bacterium | reverse complement strand
ACCAGAACCGTCAGGGTATAAAGCGGGTTTGTCACGTGAGACATAGATCGTGTCTGTTGATTCAGAAGCCGGCAGTATACCCGTCGAAGTTAGTGGCAGTAAGTCTGTAGCCACGGAAATGGTTGCCGGTGTTACTGGATAAGGCAAGTGTGTCACAATAGTGCGGTTATGCAGGAACACGAAGTTTGAAGAGTCTCGCAGGTTTACTTCCCTTTATTGCACCTTACAAGCGGCTGATTGGCGCAGGCTTTCTGACCTTTTTTATCGCTCGCTTCTTTGAGGTCAGCTCTTATTATCTGGTGGCTCTGGGTCTCGATACCATCGGCACGCTGGTGGCAGATGAGGTGCCTGAATATGGGCTGGGTATCATCACTATCGGCATCATCGTCTCTGTGCTGATGCGTTTCCTGTTTGTCGTTTATGCCAGAAGAGCAGTGCGCAGAGCCGGTATGGCCGTTTCCTACGATTTGCGGCAGAAGCTCTACAGTGTGGTTCAGCGCCAGGGTAGTGACTTCTTTGCCCGCATGGGCATCGGTGACATCATGACCCGCGCGATTCAGGATATTTCGCTGATTCAGCGACTGGTCGCCTTTGGCTCTATCCAGATCGTTATCATGGTTTACGCACCTTTATACGGTGTCTCAGCCATGATGTATAAGTCCTCCTCACTCACCCTGATGATCGTGCCGATTCTGCCGGCCATTCTTTACTACGGCTGGTGGATGTCGAAATCTCTGGCTGAAACCTCCCAGGCGGTGCAGCAGGGACTATCAGACCTGTCAGCACACGTGCAGGAAAATCTCAGCGGTATCAGAACCGTACAGGCTATGGCACAGGAAGAAAATGAGATAACGCGATTCTGGGTGACCAACAATGCCTATGGAGAAGCATTTTACGATCAGGCCCGGGTCAATTCTCTTATGTCTGCCTGGATGCCATTTCTGGCTGCCGTCGCCCAGCTGATGATTCTTACCTATGGTGGTAATCAGGTGCTTAAAGGGGAGATGACGGTAGGCGATCTGGTGTTTTTCCTCGCCTGCCTGAACATGCTGCTGCAACCCATTCGCATGGCAGGGATGTTTGCTAATCTGCTACTCCGGGGTGCTGTAGCAACCCGGAGACTGTATGAAATATTTGATTCTGAACCGGAAATTGCTGATCAGCCCAGCGGCCAGACGCCAGCACAAATACGCGGCGAATTCGAGATTCGTCATCTGTCTTACACCTACCCACGGGCTGCAGAACCGGTTCTGAAAGATGTCAGCCTGAGAATAAGGGCTGGCGAATCGGTTGCGATAGTGGGACGAGTGGGGTCTGGTAAATCTACTTTGCTGAAGATGTTTACCCGCATGCTGGATACGCCTCCCGGCACCTTGTTTCTCGACGGTCATGATATCCGCGACTATCCGCTCAAGCAGATTCGTCGGGAGATTGCTCAGGTTTTGCAGGACCCGTTTCTGTTCGGCGAGCCATTGCGCAATAACATCAGTTACGACGATCCGGAACGGCATCTCGATGTGATCTGGGACAGTGCTGAAGCGGCGGCATTGCGCTCAACCATTGAGGAGTTTCCACTGCAAATGGAAACGCTGGTAGGCGAGCGGGGCGTTACCCTCTCTGGTGGTCAGAAACAACGGGCAACCCTGGCACGGGGTCTTATCCGGCAGGCACCGGTGCTGATTCTGGACGACTGTTTTTCCAGTGTAGATACGGAAACTGAAGAGCATATCCTCAGCCGCCTGAAGCAGATGCGCAGCAGTATGACCACTATTCTGGTATCGCACAGGGTCTCAACCCTGCGCCATGCAGACCGGATTGTGGTATTGCAGGAAGGTGAAATTGTCGAAACAGGCAGTCACGAGGAACTGCTGCGACTCAATGGCATCTATGCCGAACTGGAACGTGCCCAGACCCTCGGTAGCGACAACCAGCCGTTGCCGGAGCAACAGCCATGAGCGATAAGACAGCCATGAGCGAGAAAACAGCCATGAGCGATAAAACAGCCATGAGCGACAAAACAGCCATGAGCAAGCAGCCAGTGAAAACCAGGCATGATCACGGCATG
>JAGRIO010000492.1 GCA_020443225.1 Pseudomonadales bacterium | reverse complement strand
GGCATTGTTGTGGTCGCGGCGGGGCGCGCAGCCTTCGGTCACCCCTGGCTCCACCACTAAACACTTTTTATCCGTCACTCGTCGACCTGTCTGTTCACAGCACTGGCATTGTTGCGGTCGCGGCGGGGCGCGCAGCCTTCGATCTCACCTGGCTCCACCACTAAACACTCTTTTTCCTTCACTCGTCGACCTATCTGTTCACAGCACTGGCATTGCTGTGGTCGCGGCGGGGCGCGCAGCCTTCGGTCCCCTGCAGATTTTCAGGGTTTCAGCACCTGACCATGCAGGGCTGAATCCAGCACTCCGTTTTCCCTGGCGATCTGACCGTTCACCACCACAAGATCGAATCCATCCGCTAACTGATGAGGTTGCGGGTAGGTTGCATTGGCTTTAACGCGGGCCGGATCAAACAACACGAGATCAGCCTTATAGCCAGCTTTGATAACTCCCCGGTCGGAAATACCCAGCACACTGGCAGGCTGTGAGGTCATTTTGCGGATAGCTTCAGGTAAGGTCAGCAATGACTGTTTCACCACAAATTCTTCAATAACCCTGGCGAAAGTGCCGTGGCCCCGTGGATGAAAACCTTCCAGTCGCCCGTCAGATGCTACAGAGACCAGCGGGTCTATCAGCAATCGGTTCTGTAAAGTCTCATCCATAATAAAATATGCCCCAGCCGCCCCCTGGGGTCCGATCCCTATCAGTACCTGCTCTACAGGTTGGCCGGTTTCTGCCATCAGGTCGGCCAGTGTTTTTCCTGTGTAGGGTGGTGTCCCCAACAAGGTTGCAGCCGGGCCGTTGCGTTTCGCAATCTTTTTCCGCAGAAATTCCTCCAGTTCACCCCGACGATTTTGCAGGGCCGCTTCAAATTGCCCGGTGGTTTTCGACCAGACGGGGAATAATAAACTGATGCCAGCAAAGCTCGCATTGTAGGGATAAATGTCTGCACTGACCCGGACACCGGCATCACGGGCCTGGTGTAGTTGCATCAGAATGGCATCTGCTTCCTCTGTGCCCTTGCCATATACAGACTTGATGTGGGCAACGTGTACCCTGCTGTGCTTACCCTGGGCGAGCAGTTCGTCCAGAGAGGCCCGCATCTGGTCATTATCTTCATTACGCAGATGACTCATGATCAACCGGTCACGGCGCCCTGTAACCTGCGCCAGCGCCTGCAATTCCGCAGGTTGGGCATAAAGACCGGGATGATATTCCAGACCTGTACTGAGCCCGAAACAGGCGTCAAGCTCCTCGTCAAGCAAGGTCAACATCCGCTCCATATCATCCGCTTCGGGCTCAACAGCATCCCGGATGCCACTCAGGTTGCGAAGCGTCCCGTGTCCGACCAGCATCGCGAGGTTGGGCCCAATGCCCGCCTGACTCACTGCATCAAGCCATTGCCCCAGACTCGGCACTTCCGGACTGGAGCCATCCTGACCCAAAGTGATCGTCGTAACCCCCATAGCCAGGAAATTTTCAAACGCCGGCGTTTTCAGTGGATCCCCGTGGGAGTGCAGGTCGATAAAGCCCGGAGCCAGAATTCGTCCCCCGGCATCGATTACCCGGCCAACCTGTGCGGCAAGCTCTGTGCTGTTGAGAGGAGACGGGCCAACAAAGACTATTTCATCGCCGGTAATAAAAACATCGGCCCTGACTGCCTCGGCACCCAGTCCATTAAGCACAAGTGCATTCAGAAGGACCAGGTCTGCTGCAGGCGGCGCTGGCGACACGCGGTCAGACTGACAAGCAGAAGCAAGCAGTAACAGCACTAAAGTCAGACAAGTAGTGAGCAATCGCATTGGGCACCTTTGACAAAGAAGCAGACTCAGATCACATAGTCTCAACTGGACTGTTCTTTGTCACTAAGGGTATGCAGACGGGCACCAGAATAATTAGTTAACTGTCCCCATTTAAGGGAGTATCAGATGAGATAGAGACTCCGGAGGCGTTGCAAGTCAGTGGTTGAAACACCTAACTCACGAACAAGGTAAGCCTCGACAGAGCCATAATCCTTTTCGATCTGATCGAAGGTGAAATATATGTAAGGTATTCCGTCCTTCGTGATAAGCGGGGTGGCTTCCGAT
>JAGRIO010000491.1 GCA_020443225.1 Pseudomonadales bacterium | reverse complement strand
CGGAAGCAGAAGCAGCTGCTCAGGCCGCAGCGGCAGCGGCAGCGGCCGAAGCGGCAGCAGCGGCAGCAGCGGCAGCAGCGGCTGCAGAAGAAGAACAGTTAACCGCTGAGGTTCAGCAGACGCAGGCTGAAGATGCCTCTGATCTCGATTCCATCTTGTCTGGTATTGATGATGTGGTAGCCAGTGTTTCTGGAGATGCACCAACTTCATAAATCAGGGAATCCTTACTCAGGACATCCACATAAAAGGCCCGCTATAAGCGGGCCTTTTTGTTTCTGCAAAGTCAATATTAAGTCACCGGCTAGATCTGGCGAATTGCCTGCAGTTCGCCAGATCCTCCGGTCAGGTTGGGTAAACTGTCAGGGTTTAGCAATCGGATTGAATACAATGACTTTCCGCTGTGTGTCTGAAAGCTCCAGTGCTGTAGATGTGATCAGGTCGTTGGTAAAAAACATCAGATTATTTCTGTCCGGACATTCAATGGCATTTGCAGCCTTGTTTCCAGATGCCGGAGGTGTCACGTCATCTGGAACACATGCGACGGTGTCAGCAATGATGTCTGTGGTGAAATTAGATTCCGTGGTATGAAACAGGCCGAGCAAGTGCCCCATTTCATGTAATGCCGTCTCCGCTGCCAGAATTTCACCATCAGCAGCTGTAACACCGAGTTGTAGGGTTGTTGCCAGATTGATTAGTACACCATTGTACTGGCTCTGAACGCCAAGCGTGCCTGGTATGCCCGGTGAAATACCAATACGCCCGCCACCACCTGTACCAGTAAAACTCTCAATGAAGAATATATTTGCTGCATCGGCGCTACCCTGGGTAATCAAAGCCGCTGTATCTGTATTATTGAAGTCTGAACTCACTTCGGTGAATCGCGCATCTGTTAAACGAACGGGGTTTTGGATATCCAGCGTTAAACCAAAACCTGCGGCCAGTGCTCTGAGGTTATCCAGGACCCGGCTGAATTGCGTATCGTCGACATTAGCAGTCGTGATAAATGGCTGCACTTTGATTGTGGCAAAAGGACCAGCACCATTAAGATTTGGCGTTGGACCGATTCTGGCGGCTAACTGAAAGTTCATTCCGCTGGTATCAATACCCGAAAGATTCGATGCGCGGGTACCAAGCTGATACTGCCATTGTCCTGTCTGTACTATCTGGCTGCCATTTTTAGGGGTTACTGCTGCACAAAGCCCGGAGTCACAATATTCAAAATTCCGAAGCATGTTGTTAAACCCATTTCCGTTGGGATTCTGAACGTTAGAGAAAAACAACCCACTACTACTGCTGACATCAGCACCGCGGAGATACAGGCCAAATGACACTGTGTTCGGTGGAATGGTAAGTGCGGTTTGCTCACTGGTGAGGATATCGGCACCAATGTCACTGTTGTTAACGATCTGATAACCAGAGGTCGGTACAGGCAGTGTGGAAACAATCAAAGATGTTTGCGTGATAGCGTTGATAGTGATTGATACAGCGCTGGTATTGCTCGCACCACTCTCATTGTCCACCGCCTGGTATGTGAAGCTGTCGCTCCCTGTATAGCCGTCGTTGGGCGTGTAGGTTAGCGTGCTACCTGAAGTACTGATCGAACCATTTGCCGGATTGCTGATAAGGTTGTAGCTGCTTAGCGTACCGTCGATATCTGTGTCATTACTAAAAAGGTTGAGGACACTGGGTGTGTTCTCAATAACAATGACTGTATCTGCCTGTGAAACCGGCAAATCATTAACGCTGCTGACGGTAACCGTTACGGTAGCGGTAAGTGATTGCCCTGTGGTGCTGTTAACGCGGTAGGTAAAACTGTCTGTGCCATTGAAGTCCGCCGCCGGTGTGTAAGTAATGCTACTGCCAGAAAGACTGATCGTACCATTCGATGGATTGTTCCCAAGGGCAAGGGAAGAGGCGGTAACGTTATTGTCATTAGACAGGACTGCGATGGATACCGATGCATCTTCATTGGTACTGGCAGTGTCGTTCACTGCGCTTGAGGAAGGTGGCGTCGGTGCAGATCCGCCACCACCGCCTCCACCACCACCACCACCGCAACCGGTGATAATCAGGACAGATAAACCAATGG
>JAGRIO010000490.1 GCA_020443225.1 Pseudomonadales bacterium | reverse complement strand
GGAGACCGGCTGACCCGACTTCTGTGCGAGTTGTGTCTTGGCTCGGTTCTGGTCCAGCATGGTCATGGCGTACCAGCGATCACGAGGGATGTCAGGAGCCGCGTTCATGGCGATCAGGCAATTCGTGTTGCAGGGGTTCCCCACAACCAGAACTCGCACGTCCTTGGCGGCAGCGGCCTGAATGGCTTTGCCTGTTCCGGTGAAGATCGGGCCGTTGATCCGGATCAGGTCACCACGCTCCATGCCTGCCTTGCGAGGTACGCTGCCGACGCACAACACCCAGTTGCAGTTCGCAAACGCCGCTTCCAGATTGTCGCTGCTGAACTTTTCGACCCCCGCGAGGGTCGGAAAGGCACAGTCATCGAGTTCCATCTGCACACCGTCAAGGTTCTTGACGATTGGTGGAACTTCAATCAGGTGCAGAATGACCGGCTGGTTCGGGCCGAAGACTTCGCCGCTGGCGATCCGAAAAACAAGGGCATATCCAATGTTGCCAGCTGCGCCAGTCACGGCGACGCGAATAGGTTGTGTCATGGGATCTCTCCGGTTGCAATCAGGTTGAGCGGGATGGGGAACTCAATGGCCCCAATCTTCGCGGCAGTCGCCGAACAGACTGACTACCGGCGGCGCGTGGATTTGGTCGCCTTTTTGGCGGGTTTTTTCTTGGTGACCTTCTTGGTCACTTTCGTAGTCGTTTTCTTGCCCGTGACCTTGGCACTGGATGGCTTGGTCGTCTTTTTGACAGGCTTTTTCTTGGTGACCGTCTTCGTCGCCTCTTTGGCAGCCTTTTTGACGGGCTTAGCGGCCTGCTTTGCAGGGGCTTTCTTGACTGCGGCCTTCTTCGATGGTTTGGGAGGTCCGTTCTTGATCAGATCGGCCAGTCGCTTGTGAGCATTGTCGGGGCTCAGATCGGTTTCGTCATCGATCATCTGGAAGGCGGGAGCCAGACGCTCGTCGACAGCCAGCGACTTCAGCAGGTAGCAGATGTATGGAGCATCCGCCTTTTTGGTGGCCCCCTTCAACTCGTCAGCGGCCTGATCAATGGTTGAGTCCGATTGTGTGACACCCAGCCAGACGAGTGCCGCCAGCATGGACTGGTCAACCGGAATGATGTGCGCGCTGCAACTGCCCTGCAGGACATAGTTCTTGATGAACGATGTCTGATGGGCGATCGCGTTGAGTTCTTTGCTGGCGGCGTCGAGCGTTTTTCGCTTGAGCGCTTCCATGTCAAACGAAAACTGAGTTTCGAAGACATGATGCAAGGCTTCGCGAATACGAAAGGCCTTCCAGTCCGCTTCCGGCAGATCGTCCAGAAACAGCTTGATCTCGTCGACAGAGCTGACGCGAATCTCGTTCAGATCGAAGAAGCCGTCCAGCAGTCGTTGAAACGCCGCTTCGGCCGCTTCGAACGAACTGTTTTCCAGGCATGCCGCAAAGATCAACGATTCCATCACGGAATGGTCGGTCGATGTGGGCTTGCCCTTGTAGGTCTTCTTCAGCTCGGTGAGGAGCTTCTTGATGACGTTCTGTCGATCTGTGGATTTGAGTGGCTTTGAGGCAGCCATCGAGGCCTCCCGATGCTCAGGTGGTCGGTGGGGTCGTGTACTCGAATTTCAGCGTCCCAGCTGTCAGTCCGTTGGCGATTCTTCCTCGCCGATCTCATCCGTGAGATCTTCTTGTTCATCTTCTTGCACTTCCTGCTCGTCTTCCTGTTCGTCCTCCATGTGCAGTTCACGGAGCGACTTGGAGACTTCAATGCTTTTCTTGACGCCCTGATCAGCGACAAAGGTCAGAACAGGTGTGTAGCGCAGATCAAGTTCGTCGGCAATTTTCGACTGCAGCCAGCCTCGCGCGGAATTCAGGCCCTGCAGGCACAGGACTTCATCCTTCTTTTCGCCCATGATGCTGACGTAGACCTTCGCTGTCCGGAGGTCGACGGGAACCTCGACATGAAGAATGGTGACGTTGGCAACGCGTGGGTCCCGCAATTCAAAGAGAATTGCCGTGCTGACAACCTGCCGGATTGCTGCAGCTACGCGGGCGGTGCGACGGGTACTCATCGATGTAACAGGGGCCGATCTTCGAAGGACAGGAAC
>JAGRIO010000489.1 GCA_020443225.1 Pseudomonadales bacterium | reverse complement strand
GGCGAGTACAAACGGACGCTGACGATGTTTGGTGAGAATACCGAAAAAGGCCGCGAAAAATTCAAAGAGGAACTGGAAGACGTCCACACGCTGTTCAAGGACTTCATTGCTGAACACCGGCCGCAGGTTGATATTGAAAATGTCGCAACCGGTGAGGCCTGGTATGGAAAACGGGCACTGGAACGGAAGCTGGTTGATGAGATTCAGACCAGTGACGAGTATATTCTGAACAGCTGTACTGACCGGGACGTCTATCAGGTCAGCTACGTGGAAGATCGCAGCAAGGTAGAGGCCCTGATGGAACGCTTTCAGGGGGCACTGACGAGACTGAAAGGTCCCGATCTCAGTCAGCCTGGCCCGACGCACCTTTACTGACAGTGCTGGTAATTATGTGTGCAGAATCAGAACTAACGCTTCTGAAACTATGATGCACAGTATTAATAACGTGACCGCTTGAGGCCGGCAAGGCCACAACTGAAACAACAGGTCTGAATAACTTTTAACAAGTACCTACAAAACTGGAATCCTTATGACTGAATTCAACGCATTCTGGGTCGAGAAAAATGATGATGGCGTAGCCCACAGTATCATTACCCGCAATATCAGTGACCTGCCTGCAGGTGAGGTGCTGGTGCGGGTCAGCTATTCATCCGTCAACTATAAAGACGCACTGTCTGCCAAGGGTATGCCGGGTGTGACCCGTAATTATCCACATACTCCTGGTATTGATGCTGCAGGTGTTGTTGTCGAGTCTGCTGCTGAAGGCATCAGCGAAGGCGATGAGGTGATTGTTATTGGTTTTGATCTGGGGATGAATACCCCTGGCGGTTATGGTCAGTACATCAGAGTTCCGGCTGGCTGGGTAACGCCACTGCCGGCAGGTATGACTCTGCGTGAAAGCATGATTATCGGTACTGCCGGTTTTACCGCAGCCCTGTGTGTCGGCAAACTTCAGCAAATGGGTGCAACACCTGCTGACGGGCCTGTACTGGTGACAGGCGCTACCGGTGGTGTCGGCTCTGTCGCGGTTGCACTGCTGGCAAAACTCGGATTTCATGTTGTCGCCAGTTCAGGAAAGGCTGATAAAACTGAGTACCTGAAGACACTGGGAGCTGCTGAAGTCATCGGCCGGGAAGAACTTGCTGCTGAAAATAAGCGACCCATGGCTGCTGAGACCTGGGCCCATGCGGTAGATAATGTCGGTGGTGAGATTCTTTCCAACGTCATAAAGGGGCTGAAATACGGTGGTAGCGTTGCTATCTGCGGTCTTGTGGCGTCACCTAATTTTACTGCTACGGTTCTGCCGTTCATTCTGCGTAATGTGAATGTCCTGGGAGTAGACTCTGTCGAACTGCCACTTGCTCAGAAGAATGTTGCCTGGAACCGGCTGGCGACCGATCTGAAACTCGATAATCTTGAATCGATGACCCGTGAGATTGGTCTGTCAGATCTCTCCGGCGTCATTGATGAGATATTCGCGGGGCAGGTGGCTGGCAGAACGTTGGTAAATCTGCAGAAATGATGATGTCCCGGGTGCAGCTGTACCCGGGTCGTTAGTCTCTTCTCAGTCTGTCCGACACCGCAATGGGTGTCGGATATCTGAAGACCACGATGTAGGAAGACAACAGGAAGGTCAGAATCGCGGTAGCCTGAATCAGGTGCGATGCATTCAGGCTGATCAGCGATTCTGCACTGGCGATAAACGCAATCATCAGTGAAAACTCGCTGATCTGTCCGAGGCGGAATCCAATCTCCCAGCTTCTGGGTTCTGATTCGCTGAGTTTGCGCAGTAACCCATGGAATACGACCGGTTTGAGACTGATCACCAGTACAGCCATCAATAACGACGGCACCAGTACTTCGGTAAGCAGGTCAAGGTGGAATCCCGCACCCAGCGAGAAGAAAAACAACACCAGAAAGAAATCCCGCAGTGGTCTGAGACTGCTGGCAATGTACTGAGAGATCGGGCTTGTGGCGACAGTGACACCAGCAATAAAGGCGCCGATTTCATGAGAGAGTCCGAGAAAGGTTGCTGCCTCAGACAAACCCAGACACCAGCCAATAGCCAGCAGGAATATGTATTCATGAAACGCATCGAATCTGGACAGCAGCT
>JAGRIO010000488.1 GCA_020443225.1 Pseudomonadales bacterium | reverse complement strand
CAGATCAGCGACATTGAAGCCACCGAAGGCGAGCTGAGTTTCCGTTTGATTGACCCGTTGATCAGCCTGGCAGAAGTTCAGGGCCAGCTGGGAGATCACACCAGCGCCAGGGAAACTGCACTGCGGGCTCAGCACTTACTGCACCGGCGGGACGGGGTTCTTACTGCGGAACAGAACCGGGTGCTGGACCTGCTGATTGAACTGGACCTGAAGGACAACGAGCCCTGGGCCGCTAACCGTCTGATGTCCTTTAAAAAACACCTGGCGGATCGCAACTGGCCGGAGTCTCCGGAACTGATCGTCGCCTGGCAGGAACTGGCCAGCTGGTATCAGGACACCGGTCAGTACCGCAGTGCGCGCAAGGTACTGGAAGATATTGAAGCTGTTTACGATGAACATCCACCAGCTGATCCTGACCGGCTGATCGACCTGTACCAGCGACTGGCAGTTATCAGACGCCTGGAAGGCAGTTGCTGCAGCTATAAATACCTGGAGACCGCCCGCGACAAACTGGCCGGAACGGAGCTGGGTCAGGACCAGAAACTCAGGCTCTACAGTTTACTCGGCGATGCGTACCTGCTGAGTCAGCGGGATGAGCAGGCTTTGATGGCCTATCAGACCGTAAGTAACGATTTCCCGGATGCATTCGCCTCACCAGCCATGCCGCAACAGTTTGAGCTGCTTTATCCCCGACCTGCCAATAATAAGACCTTTGTGCGCGATGAAGGCCGGATTAATGTCAATCTGCGGCTGGCACTGCAGCATCCGGAACATCCTGACAGTGGCCTGAAGGAAGTATCAGAAAGAGAGTTTATGCAGTTACCAGACCTGATTCCTCAGGGGTTTTTACTGCCCGGGCATGAACGGGACTATCAGCTCAAGATCGATGACAATTACAACAATATTACTGAGCAGCGCGTCCACCGGCTGGTCGGTTTTCCCTATCAGTATTACTACGATCAGGTCATTGAAGCATTGCCCTTCGACCAGCAAACCCCTGAATCGGTCAATGATTTACAGCTGGTTCTGCAGTTCAGCGTTGATGAACGCGGGCATGCTGAAGATGTTGAATGTCTGACTGACGATGTGCCGCCACGTTTGCGTAAAACCCTGATAACATCCATCAGACGTACTCAGTTCCGGCCAGCCTTTGAAAACGGCAGGCCGGTCAAAACCGATGATATGACCCTGACCCAGTCATTCCGAATTCAACAAGGAAAACCTCAGGACAGATGAAACGGCCTCACCTCCCCTTCAACCTGCTGTCAGCAATCCTGTTGCTCTGGTCTGCAATGCCTGCCACTGCAGCCCAGACCCACGCGGACTTGCTGTTCACCGATATCCGCACCGGCAACGAGATACTGAACCGGCAGATCAGCCAGTTCGACGCAATGGCAAGCGAAGGCACCATGGAACAGGCCCGTGATCAGGTGACCAGGTTGTTGAAGACCGTAGCGGAAACCCGGCGGGGACTGAACTCACGCCAGAAATCCAGGCTCTACAGCAATGCCAGTCTGCTGATCGGCGGGCTGGTGGCAACTGAAACTATCGGTACAGAGGAGTTGCCTTTTGCCCTGAGCCTCGCTGACGAGGCGCTGCAGGCTTATGATGATATCGACACTTTTGACGCTGACCTGATTACCATTCTGCAGGTCAGGGCCTACATTCACGAACTGATGGATGAATTTGATCCTGCGGTGGAGGACCTGCGCCGCGCTCAGCACATTGTTCACCGGCACCGAGGGGTCTACAGCGAGACCCAGCTGCCGCTGGTCGACCGTCTCGCGGGTATCAGCATTGCCAGTGGACGTCTGACCGATGCTGACCGGGAATACCGCTTTCAGGTGAAAATCGCAGAACGGGAATTTGGCAGTGAAGACAGTAAAAAGCTACCCACCCTGCTGAAGGTTGCTGAGTACCTTGCCAAACGCGCCGAAGAGATGCCAACAGATATGTCCAGCAGTGCAGGCATTGGCTTTTCACCGGCAGATTTCAATGCGGTGCGTTCCGCCATGTTCAGGGAATCTTTTGAACTTTATGATCGCGCCATCGAAATCGTCGAACAAAGTGCAGGCCCTGATGACCCGCTGCTGGTCGATATACTTAAAAGCTACTCACAAGCCAGTATT
>JAGRIO010000047.1:8694-17338 GCA_020443225.1 Pseudomonadales bacterium | reverse complement strand
CTGCGCGATGGACAATACGCCTATGCCGAAGTCCATGGTGTTATCCAAAGGCATACACATTGTAGTTCCCAGGGAAAAATTGCCTGTCAGCCATATGGTGTTCACCGTTACCACCGATAACCGGCCAGTATTTGCGATTCCCCGGGGTGATACCGTCTATATTGGCACCACTGATACCCGTTACGAGAAAGGAGCGGAGATCTGGCCTGAGGTTCTGCCGGACGAAGTGACCTATCTGTTTGAGCCCATCAAGCGATACTTTGGGGTTGAACTCACGATGAATGACTGTCTGACAACCTGGGCCGGTCTCAGACCACTGATTGCAGAGACGGGGAAATCAACCAGGGAAATCTCCCGTAAAGACGAAGTCTGGGTGAGTGACAGCGGGCTGATCACCATTGCCGGTGGCAAGCTCACGGGTTACCGCAAGATGGCAGAAGAGACGGTGGATGCGGCGACCCGTCTGCTGGATTTCAAGGTGTCTGGCGGATCAGCCGACGTGCCTCTGCCAGGGGGTGATTTTCATCAGACCCTTGAAGAACTTGCGCGTGATCTGACGCAGAAATTTCCCATGCCGGAGAAACAGGCACGACGGCTGTGCCGTCTGTACGGGACTGAAGCGGCTGACGTGCTGGCGCTGGGAAGCGATTCGCTGAAAGAAGAGGGATTTGTTCATCGCGGTGAGGTTTACTGGGCGTTGCAACAGGAAGGTGCCCGCCATCTGGAAGATGTCCTGTACCGGCGAACCCGCGCGGCACTGTATCGTACCGGTGAAGTGCGGGACATCCTCGAGCCGGTTGCCAGCATTATGGCGTCGGAACTGGGCTGGTCTGCAGAGAGACTGGCGGCGGAATGTCAGGCGGCCCGCGAGCGGTTGCAGTCTGATATCAGCCCGCTGGCGCCCTGAGTCACAATTGTCCTGAGTCTCAAAGGTCCTGAGTCCTGCTATTCCCGGATGCCTTTCGGTAACTCATCCATATTGGCCAGCTGGGGAAACAGGCGTATCCATAATCCGGTGACAATCAGGGTAGCGGTACCGCCGATAATGACCGACCTGACCACGCCGAACCAGGCTGCGGTAACGCCGGATTCAAACTCGCCGAGCTCGTTTGAGGCACCGATAAATACTGCGTTAACCGCACTGACACGGCCCCTGATTTCATCAGGGGTTTCCAGTTGTACCAGCAAATGCCTGATGTAGACGCTGATCATATCGCCGGCGCCCAGCATCGTCAGCGCAGCCAGTGACAGATAGAAATGCTCTGACATACCGAACACAATAATGGCTACGCCGAATATAGCGACACCGCCAAACAGCCAGCGCCCCACATGACGATTGATTGGAAAGAATCCCAGCAGGATAGCCACGGCCGCAGCTCCCAGCGCTGGTGCTGTTCTCAGTAATCCCAGTCCCTCCGGGCCGGTATGCAGAATATCGCTGGCAAATGCAGGTAACAGGGCTGTTGCGCCACCAAACAGCACAGCGAACAGGTCCAGCGAAATGGCACCGAGTATTACCGGTTTTGAACGGACAAAACGCAGGCCTTCCAGAACGGTATGCAAGGTTGAAGGTTCTGTCGAGCGGATTGTAGCGGGCAGTTGTACCCTTAACATCATAATGACTGACAACATCAGAATGGCGCCGACGGTGCCGTAAACCGTGTCTGGCCCTGCAATATACAGAATGCCTCCCAGCGCTGGCCCGGCGATGGTACCGATATGACCAAACGATGAATTCAGCGCTATGGCATTGGGGAAAGCGACTCTGGGCACCAGATTAGGCGTGATTGCATCTGACGCCGGCATGGAAAATGCGCGGGCGCTGCCGAACAGTACCAGGACGGCAAAGACCGGCCAGACTTCCTGCAGACCACTGAGGGTGAAGGCCAGTAACAGCAGGGCGCAAACCAGCTCTGCAAGATAGCAGAGTGCCAGAATGGTGCGCCGGTTCAGCTTGTCAGCTACCTGACCGGCAGGTAGTACCAACAGCACGAATGGCAGGAACTGAGCCAGCCCGATGAGACCCAGATCCAGCGGATCACCGGTGGCAGCGTACACCTGCCAGCCGATCGCTACACTTTGCATCTGCACTGCCACAGTCGTAAAGAACCGGGCGAACAGATAACTGCGGAAATTGGCGTAGTTCAGCGCCCTGGGTGATTCATACGGCGGGTTCATTGCAGGTCTGGCAGGTGTCATTAAAGGGTGCGCAGGCTATCACCTTTGGCGATTTGGGTCAGTTAGTTTTGATCACCTGTTCAGAGAACCTGAACCGCAGGGTAAACAGACTGATCAGCAGGACAATGCCCAGAATCAGCACCAGCGGTGATGTGATAAAGCCACCGGCCAGAAAGGTAAAGAAAGCCGCTACACCGGTAGTGAGTGCGTAGTGGAACTGCGTGTTGACATGATCGATATGCGGGCAGTCAGCGCCAATACTCGACAGCACCGTGGTATCAGAGATAGGCGATGTATGATCACCAAACAGACCGCCACTCAGCACGGCGCCAATGGTCAGATACAGCGGAGCGCCAACTGTGACTGCAACAGGCACGGCCAGGCCCATCAGAATGGCAAAGGTACCCCAGGAGGAACCTGTAGCCAGCGATATCAGTGCACCCAGCACAAACACGATGGCCGGCAACACGCCGGGGTTGATCGTGCTTCCGATGAGGGAAGATAAGGTCGCGGCTGTGCCGAGATCCTTGATCACAGAACTGAGCGACCAGGCGAGAATCAGAATGACAACCACCAGAACCATTTTCTCTGCCCCGCGAATGAACAGGTTCAGAGATTCTTCCATGCCGGTGCCAAAGTATTTGTACATCAGGCTGCCGCAGGCAATGGATGCCGCCACATAGGCAATCGTCATGGTTGAGCGCACATGCACACTGGTCAGGTCATCGTGCCATGCATACCAGATCAACAGACCGGCAATCAGTCCCAGTAGCGTCAGTATGGGTACCAGAAACAGATCCATACCGGTATCCCCGGCGGGACTGACGGGTGGTGCCGGTTCCGCTTCCAGTGCCGTTTCAGATCCCTTGTCACTGAAGCGGGCCTGTGCACGTGCCATGGGGCCGAAGTCGCGACCCGCAACAATCACCAGCGGCACCGACAACAGCGCCAGAATGGCATAGAACTGGAAAGGCATCACATTCAGCAACACAGACAGCGGCTCAGCTGTCAGACCGCTGTTGGTATAGGCTTTGTCGATGAGACTCATGATGTACGCCCCCCAGCCAATAAAAGGCACCAGAATGCAGGTTGGCGATGCTGTTGAATCCAGAATCCAGGCCAGCTTCTCGCGACAGATACGTAATTCGCGGAACACCGGGCGGAACAAGGGGCCGATGATGAGTGCATTACCCGCATCGGTGAAGAAGATGCTCAGGCCTGAGGTCCAGGTCGCCAGTTGCGCCCGACGGGGGCTGGTGACCAGTTCTGCCATCTTGCGGGCAAAGGATCTGGCGCCGCCGGATGTTTCCAACAAGTGAATAAAGCCGCCGATGGCCATCATGGTAAAGATGATCTGAATATTTGAACCAACGGCGATCTCAACGAAGATGCGTTTTTCAATCATATCCAGCAGGGCGAGGAATGGGTTGTAATCGCTGAGAATCATCGAACCCAGAAAGACCCCCGTGGCCAGGGAAAACAGAATACTGCGGGTAATGACCGCCAGTATGACAGTCACAACAGGGGGGAGCAGAGACAGCAGGCCGTAGTCGGTCACAGGCAGTCACAACAGGCTGGCACCCTTGAGTGCCAGCCTGTGCAAGACGGCTTAGCCGCCGGTCGCCTGTCTGGCGCGGGCAATGCCGCCAGTGTAGATACCGCGAACCACTTCGCAGGCTGCTTCTTCAGGTGCACCCTTGGGTTCGAAGTTGCCAACCCAGGTGACCGTGCAGCCGCCGTCAGCATTAGCAGCGACATTGATAGTAGCGGAGTAGTTGCTGACAGGCAGTGGGCAGTCATCATTGATAATGGCGTACTTCAGCGCCATGGCGGCATCATCATAAGCTTCCAGTCTCTCAACGATCCTTGCCGGGCCCATGCTGATGGTGCGAACAGCGCCGACGCCTTCACCTTCCAGGTCAAAGGCGGTAACGGGTCCTCCGACTTCGATTCCACCAAAATTGCCTACGTTGCCCCAGACTGCACTGGCATCTGCATTGACCGTCTCAATAACTTCAACTCTGGCCATGTTATTGCCTCACTATTGTTAATTTGACTGTCATGATAACCATGTGCGGGGAGTCGCGGCAACGACTCTTATCTGCCGTTACCGGAAATGCTAAGGTACGGCGCTGATCTGACCTGCAGAAGAGGGAAACTTATGAACACTATGCACGCCATTGTTGCGACCCCGGCCGGACCCGATCTGAGGTCGGTGCCGGTGCCTGAACCCGGTGCGAAACAGGTGCTGGTGAAAGTTCAGGCTGCGGCTCTGAACCGGGCTGACCTGGGTATGTTGCGTGGTGCCAGCCATGGGGCTGCTGGTGGTGAGGGTGTGCCGCTGGGGCTGGAATGGGCGGGCGAGATTGTGGCGACAGGTGAAGGGGTAACTCGCTGGCAGCCAGGTGACAAGGTCATGGCAGCTGCCGGCGGGGCCTTTGCTGAATATGCGCTGGGCCATGAAGCCCGCATTTATCCTGTGCCTGACAGGCTGAGCTGGGAGCAGGCGGCTACGTTTCCCGTTGCGCTGCAAACCGAGCATGATGCACTCATTACCCATGGCCAGATGCAACCTGGTGCGCGGGTGCTGATTCAGGGTGCCAGTTCTGGTGTGGGTCTGATGGGTATGCAGATCGCCCGCCAGCTTGGCGCAGCGCTGGTGATCGGAACATCCACCTCGGCGGACAAGTTGTCGCGGTTGACAGATTTTGGTGCTCATCTTGCGATAAATACCCGTGATGAAGACTGGGTCAGTCAGGTGCTTGATGCAACCGGAGGTCAGGGTGTTGATGTGTTGATTGACCATGTTTCCGGTGCGCTGGCAAACACCAGCATGCAAGTCATCCGGTTGGGTGGAACCATGGTGAATGTTGGGCGGCTTGGCGGTATGCACGATGATTTCAATTTCGACCTCCATGCGCTGCGCAGAATTCGCTATCTGGGGGTGACTTTCAGAACCCGCTCGGGCGCTGAAGTGGCAGAGATCGTAGAGAAAACCACCCGTGACCTGCTGCCGTTACTGGAAGCCGGGCAACTGCGGTTACCGGTTTATCGTCAGTTTCCTCTGGCGGATGCCATCGAAGCCTTTGCAGTGATGCAGAAAAACCAGCATTTCGGCAAGTTACTGCTGATTCCGGGCCAGACATCCAGCTGATCAGCGCTTCGGTTCATCGCGGCCGCCCTCGGTTCGGCGAGTCAGATCATCTGCTCGCCGATATCCGGGGTCATTCTTCAAACCCTTCCGCTAATCTTCCCGTCATAGTGAAGTGAAAGTCAGTGGCGAAGTCGCCGGCTTTCGTCAGTGCAGCTGCCACCTGATATAGCCAGCTTACAGACGATCGGTCTGCAAGCACCGGCCTGGGAGGCAGCACAACGCAAAACAATGCTTCAGCCAGGTCTGCACCAAATCGGCAGCTGCTGAAAGGGGAGATGAAAATGAACAAATTCATGATGATCATGGCGCTGCTGATGTCGGCGCTGGTACCTGCAGCCTATGCGGGTGACAACAAAATTTCCGATCAGACAGTGCTCAAGGCTATTGCTGAAAAGATGTCGCCTGCGGCGGGAGCTGCGTTTACCCATGCAGCCTATGACGCCCATTATGTGGTCAAGGGCCGGGCCAGCCGCAACCAGTTTGAATTCAGCCGTATTCGTAGCAAGGAATCCTTTCCGGATAACCGGTTTGAAGACCTGGCGATGAAAATCGCGGGTTTTCCGACCATTGAGATTGAATCTGTCGGGATCGGCAGCCGCATGAAGCCCAGCGCAGTCGCCCATGTGTACCTGTACCGCCATGGTGTTGAAGGCCGGCCTGCCGCAGACGGTAAGAGTCTTGCTTTGCTGGTAATTGAAGAGAAAAATGTCCCGGACAAGACCATGCCAGGTATGAAAGGTCTGAAGCGTGAATCTGTTTTCCTTTATGAAATTGATGCCTTGCCAGACACCCTGGAGACAGCTTCCAACCCCTGAACTGGATGTCATCGGTTCAATAGTATATTTTCCTGTGGCTACCAGGTCACAGGAAAATAACCCATGTCAGCATTATTCACAGGTCCGTTAGGACAGCTTCACCGATGGTTGAGGGTCGCTATGCTGGCCTGGGCGGGCACCACCGCTGCCGCCCCTTTTGATACGGTGAATGAAGCAGATTTCAACCTGCGCAAAGTTGCCGGTAAACCAAAGGCAGACTGCGAAGCTTTCTATTCGGTCACAACCAGTGAAGTGACCGTTGTCTCTGCCAGACATATGGGTGACCACTGCCGGGTCAGTGGCGTGTTACCGGCGGAGATCCGGTTTGAAGTCAATCTGCCGGACCAGTGGAATGGCAGAATGCTCATGACCGGAAATGGCGGTCTGGCGGGGCAGCCCCCTGAAGATAAATCCTATCAGGCATTGCGTGACCACCACCTTGCGCTGGGATTTGCTACGGTTTACACCGACACCGGCCACGACAACCGCGTTCACCCCGGAGGCACCTTCGCTCATCAGCGGCTTGATACGCTGATTGATTATGGTTACCGGGCCGTCCATCTGACCAGTCTTGCGTCCAAAGCCCTGATCAGAAACTACTACGGCAAGAAGATCCGTTACAGCTATTTCATGGGTTGCAGTAATGGTGGCCGGCAGGCGCTGATGGAAGCCCAGCGGTTCCCTGAAGACTTTGATGGCATTCTTGCCGGCGCACCTGCTAACGACTTCACCGGGCTGAAATTTTCACAAACCCAGCGCATGAGCGCCCTGTTGGCTAAACCGTTTACTCCGGAAGAGGTAGATGTGCTGGCAGACCATATCTATTTGCGCTGTGACGGGTCGGACGGGCATGTTGATGGTTTGCTTTCTGATCCTCGAACCTGTGATTTTGACCCGGTTCAGCATCTGCCAAGGTGCGATGGGCCAGATACGGTTGACTGTTTCGATAATGAAGAAGTGGACGCACTGGTGAAATATTATGCGCCGGTAAATCTGGCTGGTAAGCAGGTTTATCCCGCGCATCCGAAAGGCAGTGAAGGGCGCGGGCCCGGCTATGGGGGGCGAGTACATTCAGGCTGGGTGCCCTGGATTATCAGCGAGTCCGGTCGCCCCATCATGGATGTTCTGGGTGCAGATTTTTTTCGCTATATCGTCTTCACGCAGGATGATCCCGACTACGCCTGGACAGATTTTGATTTTTCCACCCCTCCGGATCACCTCGAATATACCCGTGACATACTGGATGCGGTGAATCCGGATCTCAGCCGGTTCCGGGACCGTGGCGGCAAATTACTCAGTTATTT
Organism: Pseudomonadales bacterium; assembly: GCA_020443225.1. Lineage (GTDB taxonomy): Bacteria > Pseudomonadota > Gammaproteobacteria > Pseudomonadales > Azotimanducaceae > UBA4582. The sequence continues at coordinate 9,887 of JAGRIO010000047.1, read as the reverse complement.
TGGCTGGGCTGACCCGGATATCAACCCGTTGACTGCGATTGCCTATCATGATCAGGTCAATGCTGAAACCCAGGGCGAGGCTAATGAGTTTTACCGGTTGTTTATGGTTCCCGGCATGTTCCATTGTTCCGGTGGTCCCGGGCCTACCCACTTTGATGCCATGATGCCGCTGATTGAATGGGTTGAGAAAGGACGTGCGCCGAAAGCTATTACCGGTTACCACAAACTTGATGGCGAAGTGGTTTTCAGCAGACCTCTGTGTCCGTGGCCCCAACAGGCGGTTTATGCTGAGGGAGACGTCAAGGATGCGAGCGCCTGGCAATGTCGTTAACAAGACCTTCTGAACAGTTCAGAAATGAGGCTGACACCGATGAATGATTTGCTCTGGCAACCCTCTGCTCAGCGAGTTGCAGCTTCACGTCTGACAGCCTTCAGTCAAGCGGTGGGCGCGGCTGCCGGCTGGTCCGGTTCACCTGACTACCGCACCTTACATCAGTGGTCGGTAGAACATCGTGAACTGTTCTGGAACAGTGTCTGGGACTTCTGTGGTGTTGTGGGTGATAAGGGTTCAGCCAGGGTGCTGGAACATCCGGATGTGATGCCGGGTGGGCAGTGGTTTCCGGATGCCCGCCTCAATTTTGCGGAAAACCTGTTAAACCCGGTTCGGGAAGGTGATGCACTGATTTCAGTGCTGGAAGATGGCAGTCGACGGCGGCTCTCATGGCAGGCATTACGGGCAGCGGTCGCAGGACTGGCAGCTTCGATGCGGGAAGCCGGTATTGGAAAGGGCGACAGGGTTGCGGGGTTTATGCCCAATATTCCTGAGACCATTATCGCCATGCTGGCCAGCAGTAGTCTTGGTGCCGTCTGGTCATCCTGCTCGCCGGATTTTGGTTTTCAGGGTGTACTGGACCGCTTCGGTCAGATTGCTCCGCGACTGCTGATTTGTGCCGATGGCTATCAGTACAATGGCAGAACTCATGACTGTCTGGCGCGGGTGGCCCGCTTGAGTGATGCTATTCCGACACTGGAAAACGTGCTCGTCGTACCCCTGCTTGATGCCTCACCGGATCTGTCAGATATCGCCAATGCCCATCTTTTCAACGCCTGGAGTGAGGTTCCTGCCGACCTCCGGTTTGAACCTCTGCCTTTCGATCATCCGCTTTACATTATGTATTCCTCCGGTACGACCG
>JAGRIO010000047.1:0-8664 GCA_020443225.1 Pseudomonadales bacterium | reverse complement strand
CGTTCACGGTGCCGGAGGAACGTTACTGCAGCACCTCAAGGAACATCAGCTTGCCTGTGATATCGGTGCTGATGATGTGCTGTTCTACTTCACCACCTGTGGCTGGATGATGTGGAACTGGCTGGTGTCTGGACTGGCCAGTGGTGCAACACTGGTGCTGTATGATGGTTCACCCTTTGCCGATGATGGTCGGCGCCTGCTGGACCTGATTGATGAAGAAGAGATCACCGTGTTTGGTACCAGCGCCAGGTATATTGCAGGGATTGAAAAGGCGGGACTGCAGCCTGTCGAGAGTCATAGTCTGGCCAGTCTCAGAACTATTTTGTCTACAGGTTCGCCGCTTAGTCATGAGAGTTTTGACTATGTCTACCAGGATGTAAAACCGGATGTGTGCCTCGCATCAATTGCCGGTGGTACGGATATCATCAGTTGTTTTGTCGGTGGCTGCCCCTGGTTGCCGGTCTATCGGGGTGAAATCCAGTGTAAGGGGTTAGGCATGGCTGTAGCCTTTTATGATGATGACGGTAATGCGCTTGCGGCCGGTAAGGGTGAGCTGGTGTGTACCCGCTCTTTTCCATCCATGCCCACCGGCTTCTGGAATGACCCGGAAGGCAGCAAGTATCACGACGCGTATTTCTCACGCTTCCCCAATATCTGGTGTCACGGTGATTTCGGTGAGCTGACCGTTCATGAAGGCGTCATCATCCATGGCCGTTCTGACGCGGTACTGAATCCCGGCGGCGTAAGAATCGGCACGGCAGAAATCTACCGCCAGGTGGAACAGCTTGATGAAGTCGTGGAAAGTATTGTCATTGGTCAGGCGTGGCAGGATGATGTCAGAGTGGTGTTGTTTGTGGTTCTGCGGGAAGGCGTCACGCTGACCTCAACGCTTGAGGACAGGATACGTAGTCAGATTCGTCAGAATACGACGCCCCGGCACGTGCCTGCCGTCATTCTGCCTGTTGCAGATATACCTCGTACCATCAGTGGTAAGATCGTTGAGCTGGCGGTGCGCAATATCATTCATGGTCAACCAGTGAAAAATACCGATGCGCTGGCTAATCCAGAGGCGCTGGAGTACTTTCGTGACCGGCCGGAGCTGGCAGTCTGACAGAATCAGTTGGTTGCGACTTCGCCAAGTAACCAGCCGACTCCTTTTTCCTTCCTGGCAATGCGCAGTTTTCGCAGCTGGTAGTTCAGTTGCGGGACCTGCATGCGGGTTTTTTCCAGCAGGCTGGTTTCAAAACGCACGAAAACTGCGGCTGTTTTACAGGTGATTTCCTGTACGAATGGTGTTGTCAGCGGTCTGAACCCGTATTCCTTGCCAGCGCTGACGGGCACGCCATTGTGTTCGACACTACCTTCTACCAGTATGTACCAGGCGTCTGTGCTGAAGGTGGTCCGGCTGCCGGCTGGCAGTTCCTCGAATTCGGCAATGCGACCCACCTTCTCGAGTGCGTTAGAAGTCATATCGCAGAATTGTGGCAGGCTTCTGATCACAGGGCGCAGGGCCCAGCGCTTGAGTAATTCTTCCCGGAAACCTTCGGATTCTATGAAGGCGCCGAATACTTCTTCGGCAAATACGCAGACAGTCACTGGTGTTTTAGCGACAACGCTGGCATTCCGCTTGCCCATGCCGGTAATGACCGCCATTTCACCGATAATGTCACCAGCCTGCAGATTTGCGACTGTGTGGAATTGTGAGCCGTCGTGATGCACGACGTCACAATAGCCGGTCAGAATCAGGTAGACATATCCCCGGGTTTCAGTGTCCTGGACAATAATGACATCATCGGTGTTATAACGCCTGATTTCCTCATCAGCGAGCAGGCTGCGCATCCAGCGATTCGGGAACGGACGGCCCAGCCACTCAGACAGGTAGTGATTCACCTGTGAGGTGTAAATACTCGAATCTCCCTCGATGATGGTATATCGCTTGCCGGAACTGGCCAGTGAAAAGGTCGTATCAAACTCGTTAGGTAACTCCTCAACGTGAACAAAGACCACCCGGTCGGCGCGTGATTTCAGCGCATCAGAAGGATCTCCGTGAATGGCCCCGGCACCACCATCGGCGACCAGCATATTGAAATTCTCACAGTACAATTGTTCCAGCCGTGCGGCAGTTTCATCCCGCACTATGCGCTGCTGATTCAGCTCCTTCACCGCTGCCATGGAATGATTATCGCCGATCACACACAGATGCCGGGTATATCCCTTGTGAATGGTAGAGAAAGTCGCGCCGATAGTCGGAATGCTGTGAACAGTTACATGGGGCAGAATCTGCAGCCCATAGTAGCTGGTGATCCTGCCAGGGATGACTTCAATCAGACGGAAGTGTTCCTCTACGGCGGCAGTTTCCCATCCCAGACTGCAGGCGAGCTTTTCCATCGCCATATTGTAAATTTCACGGGTAGTGATGATTTCCACTTTGTGCGGCATCAGCATCAGTGGAAACATGGAACAGTGATCATCGTGCAAATGAGTAAGAAATACCGCCGAGACCTGATTCTTTGAAATGCCGCGAGAGATCAGATGGTGGTCCAGAAATGGAATTGAGTCGATCAGCACATAATCGCCGTTGTAGCATAATGCGAGTCCTGTGCAGGGTTCGTCCAGGGTAAATCCTGAGGCACCGCCCAGAACTTCAAGTCCCATTTTTACCAGCCCGCCTGGTACATAGTCCTGATGAACCGAGTAGGGCGGCCGGACTAACTCATCTTCATTCAGGTTGATCTCAGTTTCGCCCTCATTATTGCGCACCAGATAGTGATCAACACCCAGATGCTCTACGATCAGTGAACCTGCCTGAGCCCGGTTATTGCGGAATGGGATGGTCTCAAAGAATCCTTCAATAGGTATCGTTGTGCCATCACCGTCTTTAAGGGCAAGGGCTTCCGACACCGCCAGCCATTCTTCTTTGAGTGCAGCGTCGGTTGACCACTTGTCCAGTTCGGCCCGGGTCGGACCCATCAGCGTGATGCGCAACAATCTCAGAGCCTGACTGATATCGTCAGCTTCACCGATCAGCCGCACTTTTCTGCCCTGGGCAAGTCCATTGGCAACGAACAGAAAGAAGTAGAAAGGAAATTCCAGATTGTTAAGCAGTGACCCGTTCTTTTCTTTGACGTCGGTAAGAACCATGGTGTCAAAGGCGGTAATGCCATTTTTCAGCAGCCCTTTCAGGACTTCCGGAGGTTGACCAAACAAAATGGTTGTGGCGTCGTCCTGAACAATCCGGCTACTTTCAGTTGGCTTGATACTTATCGGTCTTGTCATGTTTACCTGCTTGTTATTATTAGCCGGAAGCTTACCCGCAAAGCCCTGTGTTGCCGAAAGCCTGTAGCGGACCCTGCGCAGGTTTCAGGCAATCGCCTATTGTTCCTGCTGCGATCCCTTATGTCCCGTACAGATTGTAAACACTTTGTAAAGACACCGCAGCCACCGCGGCCTGGGAAAGTCGAAATGCACGGGGTTTAGACCTACAATGCGGGTTTTATTTTTTCGTTCTGTCTGAACCGGTCGGCGGTGAATTCTGCTGGCAAGGTGAGGTCATCAGTCTCAGGAGGTAGTTACCATGAGCGAAGCAGTACAGCTGGATGCGGCCGAAAAAGCCCTGTTCAGAGACAGTGTAAAGAAGTTTCTCGACGCGGAGGTAGAGCCTCATTACGAGGCCTGGGAAAAGGCTGAGATCTGGCCGCGGGAACTGTGGCGCAAGCTGGGTGAGAATGGATTTCTCTGTGTTGATCTGCCGGAAGCCTATGGCGGCTTTGGTGCCTCCTTTGAGCTCAGCGCTGTCGTGGTTGAAGAGATGTCCAGAGCAGGTTACGGCGCGCTGGCGTCAGGGGTATCGGTTCATTCTGATATCGTCGCGCCATATATTCTGCACCTGGGTTCAGAAGCGCAGAAAGCCAGATGGTTGCCCGCGATGGCTTCTGGTGAGGTCGTAGGTGCTATCGGGATGACTGAACCTGGTGCTGGCAGCGACCTGCAGGGTATGAAAACCTCTGCGGTACGGGATGGCGATGATTTCGTCATTAACGGCCAGAAGACTTTTATAACGAATGGGCAGCATTGCGATGTGCTGGTACTGGCTGCCAAGACCGATCCCAGTCAGGGTGCCAGGGGCGTGTCGCTGTTCACGGTTGACTGTGCCTTGCCGGGTTTTGAGCGTGGCCGCAATCTTGAGAAGATGGGGCTGCATTCTGGTGATACCTCTGAGTTGTTTTTTCAGGATCTACGGGTTGGTGCTGATCAGGTGCTCGGTGGTGAAGGTAAGGGTTTCTTCAATCTGATGAATGAGCTTCCCCGTGAGCGTCTGATCCTGGGTATTGGTGCTGTGGCTGCGGCCGAAGGCATGCTGGACTGGACTATCGATTACACCCTTGAAAGAAAGGCTTTCGGAGAACCCATCGCACGGCTGCAGAACACGCGCTTTGTGCTGGCAGATATGAAAACTGAAATTGAGCTGAACAAGGCGCTGGTGGAAAAATACATAGCGTCCTTCGGCCGGGGTGAGCTCAAACCCGAAGAAGCGTCGCTGTGCAAACTGGCCGCCACAGAGATGCAGGGTCGGGTCGCCGACCGTTGCCTGCAGCTGTTTGGTGGCTATGGCTACATGAAGGAATACAAGATTTCCCGGGCCTACGTAGATGCCAGGATTCAACGGATCTACGGTGGCACCTCAGAAATCATGAAAGAGCTGATTTCCCGCAGCCTGGTCGGGCGCTGAGCCGGCGGTGCTTTGTTTCCGTCCTGGACTATGGTGAAATCGGCTGTCCACAGAGGGAATAAGAAGGGGCAGTTTGATGGCGGATGTATTGCAACTCCGGAAATCTGGTTTTAATGCGCTGATTACACTGAACCGGCCAGAGCGGCTGAATGCGCTGAATGCTGATCTGCGCGAAGCACTGAACCAGGCGGCGGCTGAAGTACGGGAGGATGATGAAATACGGGTTGTCATCCTCACCGGCGCCGGGCGGGGTTTCTGTTCTGGTGCCGATGTGGGCGGCCCTTTGCCAGACCGTGGCAGCATACCGTCCCAGAATGAACGACTCGATGATATGGGTTGGGTGGGTGAGATGGCGACCAACATCTACCAACTGGGCAAACCGGTTATTGCGGTCGTAAATGGTGTTGCTGCCGGTGCCGGCATGAGCCTGGCGCTCGCCTGTGACATGCGGGTTGGCAGTGCTGACTCACGGTTCAAAACGGTGTTTGCTGAACGCGGTTTATCGCCCGACAGCGGCATGTCCTACTTTCTGCCCCGCATCGTCGGCTACAGCCGGGCGGCAGATCTCATTTTTACGAGCCGCGATGTGTACGGTGAGGAAGCGTACCGGCTGGGATTGCTGGATCGCCTTACGGCGCCGGAACAGGCCATGGATACCGCGCTTGAAGTGGCGGCGAGCATTGCCGCTCTGCCGCCGATGGCTATCCGCTCTGGCAAACGGGTTCTGCAGCAGAATCAGGACGCAGACTTTCACAATGCTTTGCGGAACGAGATGTTCGGATTATCTTTCGCCCGTAAGTCGCCTGGTGATCAGAAAGAACAACGAGCGGCATTTCAGGAGAAACGCAAACCGGTATTCACCGGTACCTGACAGGATCAGCTGGCAGCCCGGTAAGACCGGCCAGATTGGTCGACTGAACCGGTCTGGTTACGGGCATCCTGTACATAACCTTTAACATCAGCCTTATCACAGGAAAAGATCATGAAGACAAACATCGGACAATTCCTGGCGCGTCGTGCCTTTCTGAACCCTGACAGGGCAGCCTATGTGGATGGACTGAGCGGAGAGCGTCTCTCGTTTGCGACTCTCAACAGCCGTTGTAACCGTATTGCTAACAGTCTGATACAGCGGGGTGTGAAACCTGGCGACCGGGTCGGGTTGCTGATGAAAAATGGCGTTGAGTTCATAGAATCTTTTTTCGCTATTGCCAAGATCGGTGGCGTTATCGTGCCCCTGAACTGGCGTCTGGTCGCAGACGAACTGGAATTCATCCTGAAGGACAGTGGTACACGTACCCTGTTATTCGGGGCCCCCTTTCTGGACCTCGCCACGGAGCTTTATCAACGGGGTGACAAAACAGAAATTCTGGACTGGATCCAGGTGGCTGAAGGTCAGGGTGAAACACACTTTTCTGCAGACTATCACCAGCTGCAGGATGCCGCTGCCGATACTGAACCGGCAGTAGGCGCAAGCGATGAGGCGATGCTGTACATCATGTATACCTCTGGAACCACTGGCTTGCCCAAAGGGGTGGTGCATACTCATAACACCGCGCTGTGGGCGCTGATGACCATCTCAGCCTCGATTGATTCCCGTGACGGCGATGTGTATCTGGCAGCGCTGCCTTTGTTCCACGTGGGGGCACTCACCCCGGTCACCCTGAACGTGTATTCCGGAACTACCAGTGTGGTGATGCCTGACTTTGATCCCCTGCTGGCCTGGCAGCTGATTGAGCGCGAGAAAATCACCACTGGCCTCCTGGTCCCTGCGATGCTGAATTTTATGCTCCAGGTACCGGGTCACGATAAGATGGATTACAGCAGTCTCCGCTGGGTGCAGTCTGGGGCCTCACCCCTGCCGGTGAATCTGATTCAGGCTTATGCTGATATTGGTATACCCGTGCATCAGATCTATGGTCTGACGGAGACCTGTGGTCCGGCCTGTGTGATCAGTGCAGAAAATGCCCTGAAGAAGCTGGGCTCTACGGGGCAGTCTTTCTTCCATACGGATGTGCGCATCGTCGACCCGGAAGGCAATGTCTGCGCGCCGGGCGAGCAGGGTGAAGTCGAGGTGCGTGGTCTGCACATTATGAAAGAGTACTGGAACAGGCCTGATGCTACCGCTGAAACGCTGGTAGACGGCTGGCTCCGGACCGGCGACGTTGCGTCCATGGACGAGGCGGGATTTGTTTACATTCAGGACCGTATCAAGGACATGATTATTTCTGGCGGTGAGAATGTTTACCCTGCGGAGGTGGAAAATGTGATTCTTGGGCACCCGCAGGTCGTTGAGGTTGCGGTGATTGGTCAGCCCAGCGAACGTTGGGGAGAGTCGCCTTTTGCCGTGGTTGTGCGGTCAGATGACAGCCTGACAGAAGCAGAGGTGCTGCAATTCTGCGATGGCAAACTCGCTCGCTTCAAGATGCCAAAGGGCGCTGTCTTCGTCGACCAGATTCCCCGCAATCCCAGTGGGAAGGTCCTGAAGCGGATATTGCGTGAACAGTTCCCGGGCCCGGCGCCCAGCTGAGCTGTCTGATATCAGTCAGCCGTTGCCAGAGATTCTCAGAGACATACAATGCCCAGATACGACTATTACTGCGAAAGTAATCAACAGGTGGTGGAAGTCATCCACAGCATACAGGAGAAGCTGCAGACCTGGGGTGAGGTCTGCCAGCGAGCTGGCTGCGAACCCGGGGATGTTCCGCCGGAGACCCCGGTCAGCCGTATTATCACCACACCGCCGATGGCCAATACCCCGGTGGGCAACAGTGGTCTGAAAGATCTTGGTTTTACCAAACTGGTTAAGCGGGATGATGGCGTCTATGAAAATGTCACCCGTTCCGGCACCGAGAAAAAATACATGAAGGCCGGGGACATGGCGTCCATGCCACATTTCCATAAGAAGCTCTCTGACTGAGCGGCCTGTCTGGTCATTGCTTTACAAGCCGGGAATCAACGTTACTATTAGCTGATAACAGGCAGCGACATCTATTCGCCCCTGACGGGCGATCACAGGAAAGGAAGCACGGCTATGTGCAGTTCGTTTAGATGCGGTTCATTCAGACGCAGTTCATTGAAGTTCAGTCTATTGCAAGGGGTGGCCGCTGGCCTGCTGCTGGGCTGGGGAGGACTTGCTCTGGCGGCTGGCGAGCGGGCTGAAGCGCCGAATTTTTATCTGCTGGAATATGCACCGGGTGCCGGCTGGGACGCAGGCGCCTCATTCTATGAGCAACCGGGAATCGAAAAACACCGCGCATACCTCGACCGTTTGCAGGAAGCCAATATTCTGATGCTGGGAGGTCTGACGACTGGGGACAGCATGTCGCTGGTACTGATTCGTGCAGACAGCGAACAGGAAGCGTCGGCACTGCTGATGAATGACCCGGCGGTGTCAGGCGGCCTGCTTACTGGCGAGGTTAAAGGCTGGCGGGTTTATCAGTCTTCCATGCGGCATGTCGGTACCAGCCCGCAGGATGAACGGAAAGCAGAGCCCTATCGCCTGGAGCGGCTCGACCCTGCTGCACCGATCAGCCTGAAGGAAAACCCCTAGACCAGCCCCTTAGCCGCCGGCAGGCTTGCCGGAGGTTGCGGTGCCGGCATCATCTGGATCATTGGCGATCAGCCGCTCGGCGATGTCCAGCATCTGAATAGTACTGACCTGGCGACTCACGTTAATCATGTACTTACCATTGACCACCAGTGCTGGCACGGAAGCGGCCTGAAACTGTCTTGCCAGTGCATCGGCGAACTGAACCCGGCGTTGTACATTCGTGCTGTTGAAGGCCTCAAGAAAGGCTTCTGCCGTAGTGCCCTTGCCATCAATCCAGTCAGCGACATCTTCCGCTGAGCGGAATATTCTGCCGTTCTTGTGAATCTCAGCAAATATTCGGGTGTGGTTGGTTTCCAGCAGATTCATTTCCAGCAAGGTGTAGTAG
>JAGRIO010000487.1 GCA_020443225.1 Pseudomonadales bacterium | reverse complement strand
CATTAATGCCCACGGCACCAGCACACCGGTGGGTGACATAGTCGAGGTGGCTGGTTTTCGTCGCGTCTTTGGCGATGCTCTGCCCAGGATTCCTGTCTCATCGACCAAATCAGCGACGGGCCATTTACTGGGTGCTGCAGGCGGTATTGAGAGCATTTTCACGGTCAAGGCGCTGATGGAAGGTGTGATGCCACCAACCCTCAATCTGCAGGTGGTGGACCCTGAGCTGGAAGGCTATGACTTTGTACCTCTGGTTGCCCGGGAAAAGGACATGGAATACGCCATGTGCAACGGTTTGGGTTTTGGCGGTGTCAATGCGTCGCTTATCGTCAGTACCCTGACGGCAGGGGCCTGACGAGTGATCGCTGGGGCAGTCGGCGGATAACCCTGCTCTTACCCGGTGTTTAGCTGAGCAGTGACAGGTTAGCATAGGCGCTGATCCATGATTTCCGGAAGCGCCGTGCGTACCACACTTGTAGACAGTAAGGGTCAGCCCCTGTACACCAACAGGCTGATTCACGAAGACTCTCCTTACCTGCGTCAGCATGCGCATAATCCGGTGGACTGGTATCCATGGTGTGAGGAAGCCTTTGCGCGGGCAAAGGCGGAGAACAAACCGGTTTTTCTCTCTATCGGCTATTCCACCTGTCACTGGTGTCATGTCATGGAGCACGAAAGCTTCGACAACGAAGCTATCGCTGCCTACCTGAATGAGCACTTTGTTTCCATCAAACTTGATCGTGAACAGCGTCCTGATCTGGACGATATTTATATGACCGGTGTGCAGCTGATGTCAGGTCAGGGTGGCTGGCCTATGTCAAATTTTCTGACCCCTGAGGGACAGCCGTTCTTTGCCGGTACCTACTATCCTGCAGCCGGGTTTCGTGCTTTGCTGGAACGAATCAGTGAAGTCTGGACAACCCGTCAGCAAGACGTTCTCGAACAGGCAGCGAAAACCTCTGAAGCCATTGCTCAGTACACTGCTGCCCGCAGTATCAGTAAGTCCCTGCCGGAGGACCTGCACCAACAGGCGGCAGACGAACTGCTGTCCCGCTTTGATGAAACCCACGGTGGATTTGGGGGAGCACCCAAGTTTCCCAATGAATCCATGCTCTGGCTGGGTCTGACACTCGCTGACCGTTACCAGCGGGATGATCTGCGGCAGATGGTCTGTCACACCCTGGATAAAATGGCAGCTGGGGGGATCTATGATCAGGTGGGCGGAGGTTTTCACCGTTACACGGTTGATCAGCACTGGCTGACGCCTCATTTTGAAAAAATGCTGTACAACCAGGGGCAACTTATCCGGGTGTATGCTGAGGCCTGGCGCCAGACCCGCAAACCCGCCTATAGCAGGGTTGTCAGAGAGACCATTGCGTACCTGCTGCGTGATATGCGGCGCTCCGACGGATGCTTCTGGTCAGCAACTGACGCAGACTCGGAAGGAGAAGAAGGACGCTTTTTTGTCTGGACGCCCGCTGAGCTGGCGACCGTGCTGTCCGATGGGCAATTTGCGCTGGTCATGGACCTTTACGGCGTAACTGAAAACGGTAATTTTGAAGGTCGTAATATTCTCCATACGGAGGGTTCGCTGGAAGACTACGGGGAGCAGGTTAACCGTCCGGTTGGTGAGCTTGAAGCGGAACTGGAACAAGTCCGCCAGAAGCTGTACGAGTTCCGTGAACAACGCATTCATCCTCTTTGTGACGAGAAAATTATCCTGTCCTGGAACAGCCTGATTGTGACTGCTCTGGCGGAAGCCTCTGCCGCTTTTGCTGAGCCAGAGTGGCTGGACCTGGCGGAATCAACCATGAGGCGTCTGCTGGCAGTGTTAAAAACCCCGGCAGGATTGTGGCGTATCTCGCTGCATGACACAGTTTCAGTGGCCGCTAATCAGGAAGACTACGCCTATACTCTGGAAGCAGTGATGTCGCTTTACGTGCAAAGCGGCAAGACTTTGTGGCTGACCCATGCCCGCGAACTGGCAAGAGAAATGTCCGATCTTTTTGAGGACAAGCAGGAGGGTGGTTTCTATCTGTCGCGCCAGGATGAGGCAACGCCACTCATCACCAGACCCCGAAGCCCCATGGACGGTGCCATGGCTTCGGGGAATTCTGTCGCGCTTTCGGGCTTACTG
>JAGRIO010000486.1 GCA_020443225.1 Pseudomonadales bacterium | reverse complement strand
TCAGTCCGAGTCCGGCTGTTACTGGACGGGGCAAGGCTACTAGCAGAGGCCGGTGCCATTGATCAGCCTTATGCCAATATGGAAATTGCGGAATCGTTGCTGAAAGATCAGGCGGGTGTAGAACTGGCACAGTCCGCTGCCGACCTGGCAGTAGCCTATGTGCGGGTGGGTGATAACACCAAGGCCAGAACCATGTTTAACCGGGCACTGGGGGCGGCGGGTGCCCTGAATGCCACACCGGATCGGATCATTGCTTTTACCCGTATCGCCATGCGTTATTACGATGCCCGTAATACTACGCTGGCAAACGAAATCCTGGCAGAGGCACAGGTACTGGCTGCGACACGGCTGGTGTCCCGTGACCGTTCCCGGGTGTTTGCACAGATCGCAATTGCGCAGGCTTATCTGGGGGATATTCCCGGCGCGCTGCAAAGTGCCGGGAACGCAGCGACTGGCGAAGCCTATCAGCAAGTGTTGGTAGGGGTGGTAACTGCATTGATTGAAGCGGGCAGAACTTTTGAAGCGCAGGCGATCATTGAAAAGATCGAGGCCGACAAAGCCTATCATCAACTGGTGCTGAGACTGGCGACCTACCTGTTTTACGAAGGTGATACGCAACGGGCGACCGGACTGCTTACCAGTAATATCCCGCGTATCAGTCTGATTTCAAAGCTTGAGGAGCAAACCATATTCCTCAGTCAGTACGCACGTGTGCTGGCGCGGTTGAGCGACCGGGCCCGGTCTGTGAGTCTGTTCGATGAAGCGTTTGATCTTACTCTGAAGATGACCGACCGTTCCCAGTCTGTAAATCAGGGGATGATAGCGTTGGATCAGGCCAAGGCGCTGTATGTCACCAGGGCAAAAAATACCGCCAACGAGATCGCTGAACCCTTTGTCCGTGATCCGGTTTTGTCACAGATCGCAGACATTGAAAGAACCCTGATGACTGTGTTCCCGGAATCGATTCTGTCTAAGGCCGAGTAACTTCGTCAGAAATACCAGGCCAGCCTGACATAGAAATTGTCAGGGCTGGCCCCATACTCTGAGCCTGGCACATTAATTCCGACAGGCAGATTGGTGTTCAGGCTTCGTGGTGGGTCGCCGTGAAAAAACTGATACCCGACTCCCAGATAAAGGTCTTCCCGCGCATTATAGTCCAACCCCCAGGATGTATAACTTGAGTCGTCATCCAGATTCCACACCAGACTCAGTGAACTGCTGAGCAGCGGACTGAGCTGAACACTGAGCGATGGCATCAGATAGTGACGGCCGAACAGGAAGACGCCGCCTTTCTGCCAGGCTGTAGTACTTAAAAGACTGAAGTAGTCCCGGGAATCAGTCGTGCCGGCGCCGTTATAATGATACTCAAGCATGGCAAAAGCATTGTCAGTCAAACCATAATCAACACCGGCTGAGGCTCTGGCATAGTTGTGCTGACCCTCGACGTGGGTCAGTTCAAACCAGGCGCCGAAGTCACCCAGGGACGTTTCTAAACCAGCCCCCACCAGCGTTTCTGAGCCGTAGCGCATCAGATTAAAAGACCAGTCGCGGCCAGCGATGCTGGTTTTTAATTGCACATAGGCACCCGAGTCATTCCATTTGGCGTGAGGGCCAGCGACATAGCCTATGTCAAGCTCCGACAGCGTACCTAACGGGTATTGATACCGCAGGGCATCGACACCGGTTTTGTACTCGGTATTCAGTATCTTCACATCGAACGGCAGAAAGACATCGGTCGGATTGACCATCCGTGCGGCACCGAAGGCGATGGCCTGACGTCCGATGGTCAGATCACCACCACCGACTGACCAGCGCAGATTCAACCGGTCGAGGTTCTGGTAAACCACATGGTGACGGCCGCTTACAGGGGCCCGAACCGGATCGCTGATCCGATAGACCTGGTTATCTGCCGCGAGGGTATTGCTTAAACTCTGATTCGGCTGGTCGCTGTAGACCGGGGAGACCTCATAATGGAGCTGCAGACTGACATCATCTTCAAAATGATCCCACATCAGGCGCAGACTGTTCTGACTGGTGAGTGTGACAGGCTGCTCGGCCAACCCGTGATGAACTGACTGAGTACGGATAAGCCAGGATTTGGAATAAAACGAAAAACTGGTTTCAGCCTGAAGCTCATT
>JAGRIO010000485.1 GCA_020443225.1 Pseudomonadales bacterium | reverse complement strand
TTGAGCGCCAGCCAGACAGACACGAAACACCCGGTCATCAGCATCCGGGTGCTAGCCAGTAGGGTGGGCTGATAAGTTTGAGGTCCTGTTAGTCTGACCTGCGAACCCGAATGGTTCGGGAGGCATCAGTCTTACGAAGCTGATAACCACCGAAAATGCCTTCAGTGATGATGACATTGTCGCCGCTGCTGAGCAGGTACCGGCGGTCATCGGTCTGCTGCCAGCGCTGGCCGTTATCGAGGCTGATTATCAGTTGACCACGATGGTTGCGAACAACTTTGCTGATGCCTGCAGTCAGGCTGGTGGTGGTTTCAGCGCCGCGTTCTTTTTCAAGTATCTCCCGACGCTCAGTCTCTGACTTGCCAAACAGTTCCTCCGCCTGCGTGACGCTGGTTGAGGTCGATTGCTCCGGTTGCATCAGCTTTTGCCTGCCGGTCCTGTGGATGGTAGCGGAAGGTGTCGTCTGCTGCAGCTTGTCTGCCAGTGCATCGAAACAGATCAGACGCTCACTGGCGTTACTGATCTGCCTGCAGGCACCTATTTTCCCGGTCAGCGAATTCGCCCCTGAGGGCTCCTGGGCCTGGGCAGGCAGCCATGCATTTGCCAGTGTCAGCAACAGGCAGGAATATATTGCGAGTCTGATGTTCATGCTTCCTCCGCATACTGGGTTCTGTTGCGGCCTGTGAAGGTTTCAGGGCCGTTGTTAAAAGTTGTGCCAGGGGAAAAAGAAAAGCCCTGTCGCCGAAGCGACAGGGCCTTAGAGGGGAAAACTTCTGAGGCCGGAATCAGAAGCTCATTTGTGCTCTGGTATAGAAGTAACGGCCCTGAGTGTCATAGCTGAACTGGATAGTGTTCATATCGTCGTAAGCTGTAACATAGGGTGGTTCTTCGTCCAGCAGGTTACGCACACCCGCGGTAAAGGTGAACTGATTCCACTGATAGTAGCCCTGAATGTCCCAGTACACGATGGAATCTGCTGTGTTCTCCAGATTGGCAGGAGAAGCAGAGATGTCATCAGTCTCGCTCATGTACTTGGCCGTGACAGAGGCGCCCCAGTCATCAGTGGTCAGCGTAGCGCTGTAGTTAACCTGCCATTCCGCGAAGGTTGCAGGGTTACCATAAGCCGGGTCACCACCGAACTTGCCAGCCAGTTCTACCACTGTGCCGCCAGCGAATGGCAGGTAGTCGTATTCAGACATGTAAGTCCCGGCAGCTCGCAGATCCAGCATACCAATGGCTGTTTCAAAGCCGTAGTCGACCTGGAAATCAACACCCTTGGTAGAGTAGCTCGCCAGGTTGGCATTGGTCTGCAGAATACCAGACAGCTGACCATTGGCATTACGACGGGTAGGCGCAGTGGTGCTTGGCGTTTCGTCGATGCCAGGGAAGGCGGGTCCGATAATCAGTGCACAGAGAGGGTCAGAGAAATTCGCGCTGGCGTAGCAACGTGAAATCACTTCTGAAGTCGGTGCAGTACCTACGGCGTCTTCGATTTCGATGTCGAAGTAGTCGAGGGTAACTGTCAGGTTTTCAACAAAGGACGGGGTAAATACCAGCCCCAGGGTGAAAGACTCAGAAGTTTCTGGTTCCAGGTTCGGGTTGCCGCCCTGCAGGGTTGTAGCCTGGAAGGTAGCAAGGTTGAAGGTTGGAGCCAGACCGTCTGCCTGACAGTTGGCGACTGTGTTTGCGCTGATGTTAGCGGCGCTGCCATAGTTACGACAAGGATCAGTGTAGCTTTCTGCCGACTGTTGCTGGCCCAGGAACAGCTCGCCGATGTTTGGTGCACGGAATCCTTCAGCATAGGTTGCGCGGAAGCGCAGGTCTTCAATGGGCGCCCATTCTGCGGCGACCTTGAACACTGTGTCAGAGTCGTTCAGGAAGTCCACGTCAGTCCAGCGAGCTGATGCTTCGACGGTCAGGAGTTCAGCCATCGGTGCACCTGCAAGCAGAGGCACAGAAACTTCACCATAGAACTCGTCAACTTCATAGCCACCGGCTGTGACGTTACCGGGAGTCGCATAAATGGCGCTGATTGCCGCGCCGCCATCCGGATTGGAGGCCGCCTGCTCACGACGGTTCTCATAGCCCACTGCCCAGCCAACGCTGCCTGCTCCGAAGTCGAGACCCATGTCACCAGACAGGT
>JAGRIO010000484.1 GCA_020443225.1 Pseudomonadales bacterium | reverse complement strand
GTTACCTATGACCATGCAAAAGACCCCGTTGTTGCTGTCGCGCATATTGGGCCGGGGCGCCCAGCTTGATCCGAATGAAGAAGTCGTTACCCTGCTGGAAAACGGGACTCACCGTCAAACGCTGAAAGCCACCTGGGAGCGGGCTTCACAGGTTGCGAACGCCCTGAAGGCGCATGGTATCGACACTGGTGATCGTATCGGCAGCTTCATGTGGAATAACTACCGGCATCTGGAGCTGTATCAGGGTATTCCTTCGATGGGTGCGGTACTCCACACCCTGAATATCCGCCTGTCACCTGCGGACCTTGAATACATTATCAACCACGCCGGTGACCGGGTGATTTTCGCTGACGAGGATCTGCTGCCGCTGCTGGAACCACTGGTTGGCAAGATCCCCACCGTAGAACTGCTGGTCATTTGCAGAAACGGTGAAGGGGGTGAATCCAGCTTCCCGAACTGCATCGACTATGAGGAGTTTATTGCTGGTCAGCCGGTTCATTGCGAATGGCCTGACATTGATGAGAACGCCCCAATGGGTCTGTGTTACACCAGCGGTACGACAGGTAAGCCCAAGGGTGTGATGTACACCCATCGTTCTACTTATCTGCACACCATGGCGCAAGCTATGACAGACTCAGTCAGCCTGTCAGCGCTGGATACTGTCTGCGGCATCGTTCCCATGTTCCACGCCATGGGTTGGGGGTTACCCTTCACGGCTTCTATGCTGGGCTGTAAGCAGGTGATGCCACACCGCTTCATGTCACCTGATAAGTTGCTGAATCTGATGATTGAAGAAGAGGTCAGTATTTCCGCAGGCGTACCAACCATCTGGCAGGGGATCAAGGCGATCATCGATGCTGAAGGTAAGGCCAGATACGATTTGTCTAAACTGCAGCGGCTGACCTGCGGTGGATCCGCGCCACCGGTTTCCATGATGCGCTGGTACTGGGAAACCTATCAGATCGAAATGATTCAGGGTTGGGGCATGACAGAAACCAATCCGCTGGGCACGCTGTCCAGAAAAGTTGCCAAGCGTTCACATCTCAAGCTGACTGAAGATCAGCAGTTCAGCAACATTGCCAAGGCAGGTCTGGCGATTCCCGGTCTCGAAATCGAGATCTTTGACGAGAACTGGAATCCCCTTCCCCACGATGGTGAAGCCGTGGGTGAATTGTTGATCCGGGGCCCCTGGATTGCAGCGGAATATTACAATGATCCGCAGCCAGAAAAATTCCACGACGGCTGGCTGGTGACTGGCGACGTTGCCAAAATTGACCCGGAGAACTACCTGATCATCGCTGACCGCTCCAAGGACCTGATCAAATCAGGCGGCGAGTGGATTTCCTCTGTTGATCTGGAAAATCACATAGTGTCACTGGAAGGTGTACTGCAGGCCGCTGTGGTAGCCCAGCCGCATCCCAAGTGGGATGAGCGCCCGGTTGCCATGGTGGTTCTGACCGATGGCTCCAACGTCACCCGCGAACTGATCCTGGAACACTGTGCCGAACTGTTTGCCAAGTGGCAGCTTCCGGATGATGTGATCTTTGTTGACATCATTCCGCTCACCTCAACCGGCAAGATTGACAAGAAAACGATCAGGGCTAACCTCGAAGCTGACGGCTACAAACTGCCGGACCTGCGTGGTGCCTGACGGACATTTTCATGACCGGCAGCCGCATTATCTGCTACCCTGCCGGTCATGAAAGCCCTTACCCAGTTCCATCATAACCAACAGTTACGCGCAGGCGTAACTCACAATCTGAGTCGCTTTGAGCGCCAGTCCCAGGCGCTGCCTGGCAATACAGCAGCCGCTGTGGCCATGGTACTGATCCATCATCAGGGCGAGCCAGGTATCATCGTTACGCGCAGAACACCACGCCTGAAAGCCCACTCCGGGCAGTGGGCACTGCCCGGCGGTCGTCTTGACCCGGGCGAGGATGCGGTCACCGCAGCCCTGCGGGAGCTGGAGGAGGAAATCAATCTGAGCCTGCCCCCATCAGCGGTGCTTGGGTTGCTCGATGATTATCCAACCCGCTCCGGTTATACCATCACCCCCGTCGTCATCTGGGCAGAAGCGGAGGATGTCAGTCTGCGGCCAAATCCTGCTGAAGTGGCCTCTATCCACCTGTTCAGTATCACCGAGATGCTGCGGACAGATTCGCCAA
>JAGRIO010000483.1 GCA_020443225.1 Pseudomonadales bacterium | reverse complement strand
TTGCTGGTATTCGTGGAAATCACCCTGACCCGGACCTCGCCGGACGTCTTTGATGACTTTCGGGATGCGGTGGTGAAATTACCGCAGGTACTGGAGTGCCATCTGGTCTCCGGAAACTTCGACTATCTGATCAAAGCCCGGGTCGCCGATATGGCCGCCTACCGTAAACTGCTCGGGGAAACCCTGCTGACCCTGCCCGGCGTCAGTGATTCACGCACCTATGTGGTGATGGAAGAGGTAAAGGAAACCACTTCCCTGCCGCTGGGTGCAGAGTCTCGCTGAGCACCCGGAGCGACAGGTAAGCAGCCAGTCAGGCAATACCCAACCGTTCGAATTGCTCTGCCGGCGCCTCAACTTCCTTCAGCGCGACTCTCAGCATCTCAATCATGTTCTGCTCCGCTGGCTGGCCAACCAGATTGTGCTGCTCTGAAGGATCGGTGCCGATATCGTAGAGCTGATGCTCATCAACCCGCGCCTGAATACACCAGTAAGGCAATAAATCACCCTGCTGGAAGGGCTGACGAATGACCGGAATATCACTGCCGGGCATGTAATCCAGCCAGGCCCGGTGATCTGGATTGGGTAATCGCAGATTCGGCATTACTGCGACTGGCATGGTCGACCAGCGATTCGACCACATAGACAAGGGGAAATTGTCAGTGACCGGAGCACGGGCATATTTATGCCGGCCATCCTGGATCTGCACCCAGTTGCCATAGATGCCGCCAATGGCATATTCACGCACCTGTGTCTGCTCACCCCGCACCAGG
Organism: Pseudomonadales bacterium; assembly: GCA_020443225.1. Lineage (GTDB taxonomy): Bacteria > Pseudomonadota > Gammaproteobacteria > Pseudomonadales > Azotimanducaceae > UBA4582. Next base: position 1,401 of record JAGRIO010000483.1, on the reverse strand, counting down.
GGTAACAGGGATTTGCCATGGGTACGGTGTGCCGGCTGCGCTCCAAACAGATCAGCCAGCGTCTGATAAATGTCGACATTAGTGGTCAGCGCATCGACGGTGCCCGCCGCAACGCCGGGGTAGTGAATCATCAGCGGTGTATGACCCAGGGTTTCATACTGCATGACGCCGGGCTTGCCAAAAATGTCGCGTTCACCCAGATAATGGCCATGATCGGTGCACAGAATAAACACCGTGTCCTTCCACAGATCCTGCTGATCCATGGCATCAAGAATCTTACCGAACCAGTGGTCTGTCATGGTCAGTTTGGCACCATAATTAGCCCGGATATGCCGTGCCTGCCGCTCCGTCAGAATGCCCTTTTCTACCGCGCCAACCGCATAGGGCGGCCAGATCATCAGCTCCTCATCCCAGTCAGGGTCATACATATTGGCCCAGGGTGCAGGCGTATCAAATGGTTCGTGAGGATCGAATTCATCGACAAACAGCATAAAGCTGTCGTGGGCATTGCCGTGACTGGTCAGCCAGTCAGCGGTAGCCTGCATCGTTCTGGGGCCGGGAAACTCCGCTTCGCTTCTGAACCAGCTGCGTGACAGATCATAACCATGGGGTTCATGGGCCCCGGCTCTTGATCTGGCTGGCAGCGCAGGTGCGCCCAGCCAGCTGGGATCAGCACGGGTCCGCCATGGATCACTCTCATGACCGCGCAGATAGTCCCAGGCACTGAATTCCGTGTGGTAGTTCTCGCCGCCAGTTTCAAACAGATGCGGATGGTCAGAGAACAGCTGGGTCACGACTCCCTGCTTGCGCAAATCATGGGTTAGCGGGCGTTCCCACAATTCGATGGAACCCCAGGGACGCCACAGAAAGTCCAGGGCGCCAACCAGAATGTCATGGCGCGCCGGCATACAGGGTAATGAACCGGTATAGTGACTGGTAAACCGCTTTGACATAGCAGCGAAACGGTCAAGATTAGGGGTCTGGAACTCGGTGCCGCCGTAGCAGCCCAGCATGTGGCGATTAAGGCTGTCCAGTAGCACAACGACTGCTTTACGGGGTTTTACCGGTTTGCCGGTGTTCGCTGATGGCTGGTCTGACACATTGTCTGAGGCGGTCATAATATGATTTCCGAAGGTTAACTACCGGCGCCCCGACACTTGGTTCAGGATAGATCCTGATCGGGACTTGCAATAGGAAAGACTGCCAGATTGGCAGCCTTCGGTACAGAGCCAACCATTTCATCGTAATAACTCTGGTGTGCCAGGGTGGTTCTGGTGATTCCAAGCTGGCGGAACGGCTTCTTGGCCGCCAGTTGTGAGCGGAAAATCAGGCTCTGACCGCTGTCATCAACAACACGGTGCATTTCGCCATTAAGACAGACACTGGTGGTGTACACCTGAC
>JAGRIO010000482.1 GCA_020443225.1 Pseudomonadales bacterium | reverse complement strand
ATTGTCCGCATGCTCTGCGCCGGGTTGGTGCATGGTGATCTCTCGCCATTCAATGTTCTGGTCGATGATAAGGGCCCTGTCATTATCGATCTGCCACAGGCCGTTGACGCTGCAGCCAACAATCAGGCCGGGATGATGCTTGCCAGAGACGTTAACAACCTTACCCGCTACTACGGTCAGTTTGCACCAGCGTTGCTGCAAACCAGGTACGCCCAGGAGATCTGGGCGCTGTACAAAGAAGGTGATCTGCATCCGGACACGGTTCTGACCGGCGAGTTCGCTGAGGATCTTGCAACTGCCGACGTTGATGCCCTGCTTGCCGACATTAATGCCGTAATTAAAGAAGAGGAAGAACGGATAGCCGCTGAGCAGGAACGAGAAAACCCTGAGCAGATACCCTAAGGATGCTGCGGATTAAAGTCATTGCTGTAATCAAACGCCGACGACCAGTCAAAGGGCTTCAGGGCTGATCCGGTCAGCGTCGAAGTGCTGCCAGTAGTACCTGAGCCGCCAGTTCCGTCTGCACCACTGCCATCCGACCCTGCCCCGGCAGCGCCAGAGACCGCCGGTGTCTGCGCTGCCGCGACAGGTAAGGTACCGGTACCCTGCTGGCTCTGTGCAATCTTTACGATGGCATCAAGCGTACCTGCATAAACTGTTAACGCCATACGCGGGTCAGCGTTCATATTGGCATTGAATTCACAGGCGCGGAACATTAATTCACGCACGATTAACACCGCCGGATCGCGACCACCGAAACTCACCACGCCGTCAGCTGACTGATCACCCACCGAGTCACTCGCGCCTTTCACCCCAAAGGAGGTCGACAGCCCTGACGATTCTGTTTGTGCGTAGTCAATATTCGTCTCTGTACAGTAACGCAGATCTGATGCTGCGGTTTTTATATAGGTCACCTGGGCATCGTCTGACGTGGTGCTCAGAACCATACCGTTAGCAGGCGCATCTGACTGAAGGTAATGGCGGGAATGACTACAACCGGCAAGCATGCCAGCAGCCATCAAGAGTAGTATTCCTTTTGCCCATGCCCTTTGTTTGCTTTCCCTGAATACCGTCGCCATCAACTACTGGCCTCTAAGTAGAACTGACCCAACAGCTGTTGCCATTGCTGCCTGGCGTCTGGCTTATCTGTATCAGAGCAGGACTGATCGATAACCTCTTTTCCAACTTCATCCCGCTCGTTCGATGTAGCGCAATTCGTATGGGAGTCACTTATCGACAGTTCATCATAGTTAGCATCCCGCAACATCACGATGCTGACATCACTCGAACTACCTGCGGCAGCCTGAACTTTAACGGGCTCCCAGTAAACCATCGACGCACTCTCGCTATGCCCCGTATCATTCTGACAGACATCCAGAGACAGGTGATGGCCATAATTCGTCGAGCTTCCATAGTTACTGACCTCGGTTGCCTTCAGACACATGATATTACCCTGCTGATAGTTACCCGAGCTTTCAGGGAAGCGTACTTTCACCTGACGGGTTGATTCATCAAAACCGAACAGCGCTGCGATGCTGCAGTCCTGCACCGACATATTCGCTGTGGTGCTGTCAAAGCTCATACACAAATCAGCCTGTGCACCCGCAAGCACCCGGTAGCGATAGTACATTTGGCCTTTGTCATCTCCCACATAATCCGTGACCGCCCGTTGCACGTTTGCCGCTGTTTCGCAGTAGTTATCAATATTGATCACCGATCCACCACAACGCTCAGAATAAATGCCGTTCACCTGATTCGTGATAATGTCCTGATAACTAAGATTTGTTGTATTGGATGTACCTGTAGCGATTTGTCCATCATAGACATTCTTGCTGAATGGAAGCCGGACCAGGTAATAGACGTCTGATTCCAGAACGTCGACCTTTGCTGTAGAGGGTTTACCTTCAACCGTTGTCGTGAAATCGACCTGCAGTCCATCCAGCGAACAGTTCTTCGTTAATCCGTCAGTATCCAGGACAACCGGTCCGTCAACATAGGCCAGGCAAGATTCAATAACACCCTGAATCAACGACACCTTGGCTGCAGCCATATCCTGCATGTTCTGCAGATCTCTGATCGATAACGACACCCCCTTGATTGAGGAATACTCGTTATCCACCCCTTTCGAGGACGACGCTATAATCTTGTTGAGCATTGAATCCAGATAGCTCCACTTGG
>JAGRIO010000481.1 GCA_020443225.1 Pseudomonadales bacterium | reverse complement strand
GATTGATTCCCCTTGAACTCGCAAGCTTTTTCCCCGAATCCCTAGGGGAGCTGACCTATCAGAATGACTTCAGCAGCAATAGAAGTCGCTCAGAAATCAATGTTGGCTACTATGACACAACCGTTTCTCAGGTCGCTTTTGATAACAAACAGCTGATTCTGGCTCCAAATGGCAGAGTCTCGGCGTATCTGTTTCCCGCTGTATCAGTGAGACATGCTCACATATATCTGATTACCATCGATGCCGTCGCCGTCCCACCGGTTGACGACGGCCTCTTCTTGCGTGTAATGGCTTCGAACCACCCTACAGAGAATTCTACAGATTCCGTTTATCTGAGTCCCTATCCTGAAATTGCCACTTTACCGACGCTCAGAGCAGACCAGGAAACTGTTACATCTCTGGAAAACACTGGCTCATTAATCGGAATCGAAACCTACAGCACTTGTTATAAGCCAGAGGCTCAAACCGAATCATTTTCGCCGCTATTGATGAAATGGAACGGCCTTAAAGATTCTGCCCTGTACGTACGAAAAATTAAAATCGTTGAACTACCAGCCTGGGCAAAATTAGGCTGCAAATTTTCCGGTGCGATGCACTATAATACGCGCGATTTTGATGTTTCCTTTGGGGTACGCGCCGCAATCTGGAGCAGAGTCGTCAGCCAAATGGTAATGAATCCGTTGGAATGGCTGATAGGCAAAGGCTTTCTGAATCAACCGTTTATTGACATACCTGACCGGAATGGATTCAGCGACCGGGAAGAATACAAACATCCTCATCAGCTTATCCTGAGTCTGATTTGGTATGGAGGCTTACCAGCTCTGATTCTGTTTGTTGCGATCATCCTCAGCGCGAAGCGGTTGATAAGCTCCAGCGCAACCTTGTTAGGTACAGGAATTGCGATATTTAGTTTATTAAGTCTGTCACTGGATGGCGGCAACATCGTCTCAAAGGTAAACCAATACTGGTTACTGATCTGGTTACCGCTTGGCCTGCTTCTCAGTGGTCACCATCAAAGAAAAAAAATTCGGGCAAATGAGCACTGATATGAGCAACGAAAATATTCAAGCAACCGCGATTGTCAGAAATGCGGAACTGGGAGAAGGCACCAAAATCTGGAATTTTGCCAATGTTTACGATTGTAAAATCGGCAAAAACTCCACTGTTGGGTCCTATGTTGAGATCCAGAGTAATGTCATCATTGGCGATAACGTCACAATATCTTCCCATAGCTTCCTGTGTTCGCTGGTAACAGTGGAAGATGATGTTTTTATTGGTCATGGTGTTATGACGATCAATGACTTATATCCACCCTCAAAACGCCGAACGGGCAGCGATGCTGGCTGGAAACCAACATATATAGGCAAAGGGGCAGTTGTTGGCAGCAACGCGACCCTGTTCCCCGTCAACATTGGCAGCAATGCGATTATAGGTGCTGGATCAGTGGTGACTAAAGACGTACCAGACAATGCCATTGTAGCTGGCAATCCAGCGAAGATCGTCGGCGAAAACAAACTTAGTTAAATTGTTTGCTTCCAGTAAACAAAGCTCACTTTGTCAGAAAAGGAATAGAGATGCACCTATCAATTGTTGGCTCTGGTTATGTAGGACTTGTTAGCGGCGCCTGTTTTGCAGAACTGGGGAACACCGTAACTTGCGTCGATGTTGATGAAACCAAGCTCGAGCAGTTAAAGCAAGGTCAGATTCCCATTTACGAACCCGGTCTCGAAAAACTGGTATTAGATAACTTCCACGACGGTCGCCTGAAATTCACAAGTCATCTTTCGGATTGTCTGGATGAATCAGAGGCAGTATTCATTGCCGTAGGAACGCCACCGCAGGAAGATGGCAGCGCAGATCTGACCCATGTTCTGAACGTTGCCCGTCAGATTGGCCAACTCATGACATCACCAGTTGTCGTGGTTGATAAATCAACAGTACCGGTAGGAACCGGCGACAAAGTACGGGCAACCATTGCTGAAGAACTCAGAAAGCGAGGCGTTGATATCGATTTTGATGTGGTGAGCAATCCAGAGTTTCTGAAAGAAGGATCTGCGATTAAAGATTTCATGTCACCGGACCGCATTGTTATCGGATCAGACAACATCGCAAGCCGTGAACTCATGCGAGAGCTCTATGCACCCTTGTACAGGAACCACGATAAAATGCAGTACATGGGGCTCCGTGATGCCGAGATGACGAAGTATGCTGCAAACGCGA
>JAGRIO010000480.1 GCA_020443225.1 Pseudomonadales bacterium | reverse complement strand
GCCGGGCCGTTAGCTTCATTGATCTCCGGGAAGGCTATCATATTCTGAAAGGTCGAGGTGGTTTGCCCCACTGTAAACCCTCCATAGGTCGCATAGGCATGCCTTATCCTCGGATTATGGGAATTACTGACACGCTCGTTACCCGAATTATCATAACTGCCAAAATCCAGTTCAATATAGGCACCCAAATCCCCATAGTCTGTTGAATTTGTCGCATTCACCCACAGACGGGAATCTCTGGCATTACCTGAAAGCTGATGGTCTTCACCACTGGCTGTCAGCGGGATGGCGTTGGGAAACAGCGCAACGTCACCCCGGTTCTGCCCACCTGTGCCACCCACACTGACACTGTTAGCAATAACATCCAGCTTGACCCGGCCACCCATCTTCAGCGATGAACCGGCAGCTGCCGGCTTCGTTGCAACTGGCTTTGCGGAAGCAGCCTGATGGGAAGTCGTGGCCACAACCTCCCGGGCTTCAGCTCCTCTGGCCTCCATGACTTCAGACAGTAGCCGCTCCAGTTTCTGTACTCTTTGCGTCAGTGATTCTACCTGTGCCTCAAGTTCAGCATTGGTCGCGCCGCGAGCCTGCATGGTCAGCAGCAAGAGGCAAAACGCCAGGAACTTCATCGCCCCCCTCCTACACGAAACTGATGGTGGCATGACTGACAGGTATCATTCAGGGCATCAAATACCGCAGCCATGCTCGTCGTACCGCGCCCGGTTGCAGCAGCTTCGATCTCCACCGCATGAGTACGCAGGGCAGTGATATAGGGGCTGAATTCAGCGTTCCTGCCGCGGTTTTCCAGGGCATCTGCCAGCTCGCGGGTGCTGCTGGCCAGTAGCGCAGCTTCCGCTTTGCGTTGTGCCTCGATCTGCTGATCGGTCAGTTCCCGCTCGTAGGCCAGGCGGTCAATGCGCTTCATCATTGCGGCGATATCATCACTGAACAGTGCATGCGGGGTGGCAGGGCTGGTGCCGCAGGCGCTGCAAGTGAGCAGCGCAAGGCAGACTGTGGTAACACTGAGGCTCCGGCCCCGTGTTACTGAGCGTCGGATATCGCCCCTGGTCACCAGATCCCGGATCCGGAAGGGCCACTGGCTGAGCATGGTTCTTTCCTTTGACGTGCATATCTCACCAATAAAGCAGGATTGCCCGCGGCTGGCAATGAGCGGGATCAGCCGGAAGGCAGATAAGCCCTGATCAGCACACGAACCTCTGCTTGCTGCACAGTCCTTGACATCAGCTGGTTCCAGGGGCTGGAATGTGTTCTGGTAAAGTGAGCCCAGCAGAGAAGAGAATAAATTTCATGTCAGACATACTTCAGCAGTGCATCAGCGACTATCAGGTCTGGTCACCCATCTCAGCTTCAAAAGCACAGCAGGCCCGCCGGGTTTTCCCTGGTGGTGACACCCGCATGAGTGCCCATTACCCGCCCTACCCGCTGTTTATGGAACGCGGTGAAGGTGCGCGGATGATCGACGCAGACGGACATGAACTGATCGACTTCATGAACAATTTCACTGCACTGATTCATGGGCATGCGAATCCGCAGATCGTCGAAGCGGTACAAAGCCAGATCGCCAGAGGTTCAGCTTTTGCTGCCCCGACCGATAATCAGATCGAGCTGGGTGAACTGATCAGAACCCGGGTGCCATCCGTCGAGCAGTTACGGTTCACCGCCTCAGGCACTGAAGCGACATTGATGGCTATCCGCTGCGCCAGAGCATTCACCGGTCGCAACAAGATCATGAAAATGGAAGGTGGTTACCATGGCAGCTACGAGATGGCTGAAGTCAGCCTGGTGCCACATCCGAAACATTCAGGCTCGCTGAGCGCACCGGTTGCCGTGCCTATCGACAACAGCCACTCTGAGTCAATGTTTGAGGATGTGGTTGTCTGCCCGTATAACGAGCCTGAGGCCGCCAGAGGGCTGATCAGAATGCACGCCGAAGACCTGGCGGCCATCATCATCGAACCGGTGCAGGGCAGTATGGGCATGGTAGCTGCCACGGCAGAATTTCTTCAGCTGTTACGGGAAGAGAGTGAACAGGCCGGCATCCTGCTGATCTTTGACGAAGTGATCACGTTGCGGAACGGTTTCGGCGGTATGCAGCAGTCGCTGGGCATCACACCGGATCTCACGGCCATGGGAAAGATTATTGGTGGCGGGTTACCGGTGGGCGCCATCGGCGGCCGCGAGGATCTGCTGCGGGTATTTCATCCAGATGAACGTCGCCCCGTGA
>JAGRIO010000479.1 GCA_020443225.1 Pseudomonadales bacterium | reverse complement strand
GGGCCGGAGTCTACTACTCCGGCCCTTTACTCCGACCCCAACTCTCCCTGCTACTCCGGCCCATTACTCCGACCCCAACTCTCAACCCCAGGAGACCTGAATGACTCAATCCTTTATCCCTACGGTCAGAACCCTCATGGGTCCTGGTCCTTCAGATGTAAACCCGCGAATCCTGAATGCCATGGCCAAGCCGACCATTGGTCATCTTGATCCTGAATTTATCCGGTTGATGGATGAGATCAAAGGCATGCTGCAGTACGCCTTTCAAACCAAAAACCAACTGACAATTCCTGTGTCTGCGCCGGGTTCCGCCGGCATGGAAACCTGCTTTGTGAATCTGGTAGAACCAGGCGACAAAGTTATTGTGCTGCAAAATGGAGTCTTTGGTGGCCGCCAGGCAGACAACGTTCGTCGCTTTGGCGGTGAGGCCATTGTGGTCGAGCAGGAATGGGGCCGGGCAATTGATCCCGCTGCGCTGGAAGCAACACTGAAAGAACACGGCGACGCCAAGATAGTCTCATTTGTTCATGCCGAGACTTCGACCGGCGCCCAGTCAGATGCAAAAACGATCTGTGAAATCGCCGCTCGTCATGGCTGCCTGACAATTGTCGACTGTGTAACCTCATTGGGTGGCAGTGAAGTCGCGCTGGATGCCTGGGGTGCCGATGCAGCTTACAGTGGCACGCAAAAATGTTTGTCCTGCGCGCCTGGCTTATCTCCCGTCAGCTTCAACGACCGGGCTGTTGAAGCCATCAAGAACAGAAAGACTCAGGTAGCTTCCTGGTTCCTGGATCTGAATCTCGTCATGGGTTACTGGGGTGAAGGTCAGACCCGTGCCTACCATCACACAGCACCTGTGAATGCCCTGTACGGATTGCATGAGGCGCTGGTGATTCTGGAAGAGGAAGGACTGGAGCAAAGCTGGCAGCGTCACATTGATAATCACAATGCGTTGAAAGCCGGTCTGGAAGCACTGGGGCTGACATTTATTGTGCCCGAGAGCGAACGCCTGGTGCAGCTGAACGCTGTCAGTATTCCGGAAGGCGTGGATGAGGCAGCAGTCCGTAAGCAGTTACTTACTCAGTACAACCTTGAAATCGGCGCGGGACTTGGCTCACTGGCCGGAAAGGTCTGGCGTATCGGTTTGATGGGTTACGCATCAAATCCAAAGAATGTTCTGCTTTGCGTCAACGCGCTGGAATCTGTGCTTTCTCAGTACAACGCACATATCAATAAAGGTGTAGCGACAGCTGCTATTGCCGCGGCGTATCAATAAGCTCACATTCCTGAAAAATTGGTGCCTGAACATCAGGGGGCAGCGTTCAACCGCTGCCCCTGTCAGGTGTCACTCTCACTCTGCTCCCCCTCGTCTGAACTTTCACAGTTAAGCCTCAATCAGGGTTCACCCGTGACCTGAACTCGAATAAAGTAAAGCCCGTTTACTATTAAACCGAAGGGAGCGTAGGGCATGAATAAGATTGCAGGTCTGCACCATCTGGCAATTTGCACAGCCAATATGAAAGAGCAGATTGAGTTCTTCACAGACAAACTGGGAATGGAACTCGTCGCACTTTACTGGATGCACGGTGTGGCCAATACCTGGCACGGCTTTCTGCGGCTCAATGACGAAAGTGCCATCGCCTTCATGTCTAACCCGGAAATCCAGAATATCGAAGTGAAACTGGGCCAGACTCATGGCGGTAATTCCGGCGCCAACTGTGCCCGGGGTACGATGCAGCATCTGGCACTGGCTGTGAAAAGCCACGAAGAACTGATGGCCCTGCGCGACCGTTTACGAAGCAAGGGGGTACCGGTGCTGGGTCCCATGGATCATGGTATGTGTGTATCCATGTACTTCGCCGGTCCTGAAAACCTGTCTCTGGAAATCTCATATTCCAATGAGCCAATTAATGCTGAAGCCTGGATCGACCCGGAAGTGGTTGAACTGGCAGGAATCACGCCGGAAGAACTGGCCCGCTTTAAGAACCCCGCAGCCTTCGAAGATGCCGGAGGTTCGGTGCCGCAACCAGATCCAGCGACAGCACCAGGGCCACATATGACAAACTATCCGCCTGGCGTTTACGAAGCGATTATGGGTTTGCCGGATGCGGAGATGTGGAACCGGGTTGAGAACCAGCCACCGGTAAAAGTTGGCTGAAATGCAGGACGTTCGCGACCTTGCCATGCTGATCGATTCCAGGGTGCCATTGATCATTCTGGAAACTCACGATGAGCCGCGTGCGCTGC
>JAGRIO010000478.1 GCA_020443225.1 Pseudomonadales bacterium | reverse complement strand
CCAGCCTTCTTCACATTGTTGGTAATACAACCGATGCGGTACTGCGTTTTGATCTTGTGCAGCGCGCTGACCATTTCTGGTCTGATGCTGCCAGACAACAGCGCGAGGACATCTGCGCCCCGGACGTTATAACCTTTGGCCTGTGCTTCCGCGGCAAAAATACCATCGAATTCATCGACCCCGATCTGATTGCTTTCCAGTTGTGCCCAGGCGTTGGTATCCGGATTTGTGGAATTGATACTTCTGATCAGATTCTCAGGCAGGTTGTTTTCTTTCTCGAACCGGTTGAACGCTTCGAATGGACTTGAGGTAATGACACCACCAAAATCCCACAATACCGCTTTGTACATGTATTTCTCGCTTAGTCGCTGACGTTGATTTCAAACATGGCTGAGTCTGGTCGCGCCAGACCCCGTTGTGAGGAGGTGATGGCATCCAGCATCAACCTGACATTCTCTGAGTCCGGGAACTCCTCTTCTACCTGCTGAACGGCAGTTTCCAGTCGCATTTCACGCATAAACAGCATCCTGAAGGCTTTGCGTACTTCGGCGATGTCACTGGACGCATAGCCCGCCCGTTCCATACCAACCTTGTTAATTACCCGCATATGGGCCGGGAAACCTTCGGCGATGGTAAACGGCAGCACATCCTGAATGACCCGTGCCATACCACCGACCATGGCGGCACGGCCGATATGGCAAAACTGGTGAATGGCCGATAAGCCGCCAATATTGGCGTAGTCACCGATGATTACGTGGCCGGCCAGTGTCGCAGCATGGGACATGACGATGTGATTGCCCACCTGACAGTTGTGGGCAACATGAGAATGGGCCAGTAGTGCGCAGTCATCGCCGATGCTGGTGACCGAACCTTCCTCTGTCCCGCTGTGAATGCTGACGAACTCTCTGATGGTATTGCGATTCCCGATTCGTGTGTAAGTAATTGTGTCGGGAACATATTTCTGGTCCTGAGACTGAATGCCAATGGTGACAAAGGGAAAAATATCGCATTCCTCACCAATCGTCGTGTGCGCCTCTACGACAACATGAGACCTCAGGGTGGTGTTCGGGCCAATTTCCACGTTGGGGCCAATAGTGCAGAAAGGGCCGATAGTGCAGTTGTCACCGATCCGGGCGTCTGGATGGACAACGGCCAGTTTGTCGATTTGAATCATGAATATCCCCGAATCTCATTGTTATCATTAGACATTTTGTCGCTGTTTGACAGTCTTGATGCCGTCTGCTGCTGCATTAATTCGACTACATCCCAGCGAACTAGTTCCGCCCGGATTAAAGGTCGGATCATATCATTACCTTGCCAGCAATTGTGCTTCGCCTGTTGATTTCGCGCCTGCTGAGCGGAACATCAGCGACTTCGGCGTGCTTCGGGCTAGCATGTTCAGCGCCTTAAAGAAACGCTTTATTATGGATGTTTATCCATTATTCACCGTGGCCACTTTGTTTTCTTTTGACCCTTCGGTGATATAATTCCCGTCTCATTTTGAACACGTGCGAGTCAAGAGGGTCCGGATTTACGGAAATTCCTCACTTTCCTATGCAAGATAATAATAATTCAGGTTTACCGCCACGCGACCGGTCTCTGATCGATAAACACACTTTCAGCAAAGAAGAACTTCTCGATTGCGGCTATGGCAGGTTGTTCGGACCAGGCCGTGCGCATCTGCCCATTGACGAAATGCTGATGATGGACCGGATCACCGAAACCGAAGACGGTGGTTCGCACGGGAAGGGCAAGATTCGTGCGCAGCTGGATATTAATCCTGATCTCTGGTTCTTTAAGGTTCATTTTGTAGACGACCCTGTTATGCCGGGTTGTCTGGGACTTGATGCACTCTGGCAGCTCGTTGGCTTTTATCTTGCCTGGCGTGGGAACTGGGGTATTGGCCGCGCCTTAGGCTGTGGCAAAGTGTCATTCAGAGGGCAGGTGCTGCCCACAACCAAACTGGTTGAATATGATATTGATCTGACCCGCATCCGTGAGGGGAAGACTGTGCTGGGAATTGCAGACGCAAAGGTATTGGCTGACGGTAAGCAAATCTATGCGGCGGAAGGCGTCCGCGTCGGGTTGTTTACCTCTCTCGATGATTTCAGGTGAAGCAATGAAAAGAGTAGTTATCACAGGTATGGGGCTGGTTTCTCCGCTTGGCAATAACAAGGCGGAAGTACTTGAGTCGTTGCGGGAAACCCGTTCGGGGATCAAGTTTCAGGAAGCCTACCGGGAAATGGGGC
>JAGRIO010000046.1 GCA_020443225.1 Pseudomonadales bacterium | reverse complement strand
CGGGCTTGTTGTTCTTCGGTGGCAACAAAGGTTTGAATTACTTTGATCCACAACAGATTCAGGTGCGCAATAAGGGGGTTGATGTCGCCATAACCGGTATCAGCAAACTGAATGCGGAACTCAATCTGTACACTGATCTCCAGGAAGGGGCTCTGTCCCTGACCTACCGCGATTATCTTTTTTCTGTCACTTTCAGTGCCCTGGATTACACGCCGTCAGCCATGCACCGCTATCGCTATCGTCTGATCGGACTGGATACTGACTGGGTTGATGCCGGAAAACAGCGTCGCGCAACCTATACCAATCTGGCAGCAGGAGAGTATCGCTTTGAGGTGATTGCTGCTGCCGAGGATGGTAAATGGAGCGATCCGCCAGCCAGTTTACGCATCAGCGTGCAACCCCCGCCCTGGAAAACGCCCCTTGCCTATGGGCTGTATTTTCTGGCCGTGCTGGTCATCATCTCGCTGGTACTGCTTGAGCGCCGCGTTTTACAACAACGTGCCCGCACTATCAGTGCCATGTACAACGAATTGACCAGTCAGATGGCACTTGGCAGGCAGCAGGCAATCTCACTGGAAAACGCCCGGCAACGGGCACAGAGTTATCTGGAAATCGCTGATGTGTTGATGCTGAGTGTGGATCAGTCAGAACGCATTCATATCATCAACCAGAAAGGCAGCGAATTGCTGGGTATTCCGGCCCCGGAGCTCAGGGGGCGTAACTGGTTTGACTTCATACCCCCGGCAGATCAGCCCCGACTCAGGGAACTCGCCAGCGCCGCTCGCGCAGGTATCACGACCGAAGACACAGCACGGGAGACACCACTTTTACAGCCAGATGGCAGCAGCAAGCTTATGCTGTGGTATGCCGCAAAACTGCCGGCCGGACCTGCAGGGGAAGCAGATGATTTACTTGTTTCGGGCATCGACGTAACCCGCATGCACGATCTCGAACAAAGGGTCAGAGAGCAGGAGAAACTCTCTGCCGTCGGCAATATGGCCAGTAGCGTTGCCCATGACTTCAACAATGTACTGGCAGCCATCATGGGCTACGCCAGCTTGTCCAGAGAAGAAACCCATGGCAATGAAAAACTTGAGATGTATGTCGACCGGATCAACACTGCCGCACGACATGCCACATTGATGGTCGATGGGTTGCTGAACTATACCCGCGAACAACCACGGGCGCTTGAACCGGTGGAAACGAGCCTGGCCCTGAGGGAAGCGGTGGAAATTCTGGAAGCAACCCTGCCACCGGACATTGCCCTCAGCGTTGCTATTCCTGACGACCTGCCTGCGGTGCGTGCCGACCCGACCGGATTACAGCAAATCATCATGAACCTTGGCATGAATGCCCGCAAAGCTGTCTCTGTGCAGACGGGGAACATCAATGTTGAAGCCAGCACCACCAGAACCGAGGCAGCGCAACCGCTGGCGCTGGGTTCACTTCCTGCCGGAAGCTACCTGCTGCTATCGGTGACAGATAATGGCGTAGGCATTCAGCCAGAAAAGCTGAAAGACATCTTCAGGCCTTTTTACATGTCATCAGAAGCGGGATATACAACTGCCCGAAGTTCCGGACTGGGTCTGGCAATTGTTTCACGCATAGTCACCAGTCATCATGGCTACATAGATGTAACCAGTGAGCCCGGCGCTGGTACCAGCTTTAACATCTTCCTGCCGCTGGATCAGGCACTCACCGGCTTTGAGGGCGATTCAGGCGCCAGCAGCGATGAGAATCACCATGCCGCACTGACAGGCAGGGTGCTGATCGCAGACGACGAAGCCTGGATCAGAGATATTCTGTCGACAGTGCTCCGGAATAATGGCATGAAAGTCACCACCTGCAGCGATGGGCAGCAAGTTTTACAACACCTGCTACTGGCCGGCGACGATTTTGACCTCGTGATCACGGATGATGTCATGCCGGGGTTGTCCGGCGCCGGTCTGATCGGTGAACTACGAAGCCGATGGCCCACCCTGCCGGTCATTCTCATCAGTGGCAACCGGGAGGCAGAAGATTTCCGCGACCCGCTCACCCGGTTCTTACGCAAGCCTTTCAGTCACACGGAGCTACTTGAAACCCTGCAGGTGTTACTGAAAAAACCAACGCAGGAATGACCGCCCTGACTGCTGCCAGTCATCATTCCTGCGCCGTCTGTCAGTCCGGCAAACCCAGTACGCGCTTGGCAATGATGTTTCGCTGGACTTCATTGGTACCACCATAGATGGTGATGGCACGGCTGCTGAGGAATGTCCGGGTAGACTCAAGCTCCTCGTCAGTGAACCCTTCACCTTCCCAGCCATAGCCACTACTACCCATAAGTTTGCAGCGCATATCAGCGGTGTCACGTGCCAGTGTAGAACCATACAGCTTGAAGATAGAGGTCGCTTCACCCATGGTCTTGCCAGAGCTGTTTTCGTCTCTGGCCCGTTTCTGGGTAAGACTGAAGCTGCGGGCATTCATGGCCATCTGCACAACATCGTTGCGGGTCGAAGCGTCTGCGATTCTGCCACTGGCATCCGCACCAACATACTTCATGGCGATTTCGCTGAGAGTACCTTTGGGCCCCATCTGTGGCCGGGCCGCAGCGCCCTGACCCAGGCCACCCTGCCCGGAACGTTCATGCTGCAGCAGGCGTTTACCGACCGTCCAGCCACGATTCAGCTGACCCACCAGATCATCCTTGCGGGCGACAGCATTATCAAAAAAGGTTTCGCAGAACGGCGAGGAACCCGCTATCAGACGAATCGGCTTGATGGTAACTCCCGGCTGGTGCATATCGAGCAGCACAAAGCTGATTCCTTCATGCTTGGGCACGTCCGGGTCGGTTCTGACCAGTGCAAACATCCAGTCAGCAAACTGGGCACCCGAGGTCCAGATTTTCTGGCCATTGATTTCAAAGAAGTCACCCTTGTCTTCTGCCCGGGTCCGCAGACTCGCCAGGTCAGAACCTGCACCAGGTTCTGAATAACCCTGACACCAGGCAATATCACCCATGGCAATGGGTGGAATATGACGTTTTTTCTGCTCCTCCGTGCCGTACTCCAGCAAAGTAGGGCCAATCATGGAAGTACCCATGCCTCCCATAGGCATCCGGGCCCCGATGGCTTTGATCTCTTCCGACAATACTTTCAGTTCATCCAGTGTCAGGCCGCCACCACCATATTCTTTTGGCCACAGTGGAACAGTCCAGCCTTTTGCGCCAAGGGCGTGTCGCCACTTCAGCAGGGGTTCACTGATCGGGCGCTTGCTACCAATCGGAATCATCTCACCGGGGCCCTTAGCCTCCTCCGGACAATTCTCTGCAAGCCAGGTGCGAACCTCTTCTCGGAATGCTTCCAAACTCATGTTTCCCTCTGTCTGTCTTTCAATAGAAGCGCTAGCATAAACCAGCTTCGGAATGAGGTTCAAATTAATTCGCCAACCTAACTAAGTAGTGTTTTAGCGATGTGATGCTGGCTGTGCAGACAGAAATGACAGGCAAAAAAAAGCCCTGACTCGGGTAGATCAGGGCGGGAACATAAAACCGGCTCGATGGTTTCAGTTACAGCTTGTTACGCCATGCCGGTTTCATCAGATCAGTCTAGGGCCAGTATTTTTCTTTCAGCAACCGCTTGTAGAGCTTACCGGTTGGATGTCTGGGCAGTTCCGCCAGAAAATCGATACTTCTGGGACACTTGAGGTGGGCTATTTTTGCCCGTACCCAGGCAATCAGTTCGGCCTCCAGAGCGGGCCCGGCATCAGCCATGTCGACCGGCTGCACCACGGCTTTAACCTCCTCACCAAATTCTTCATTGGGCACACCAAACACCGCTACGTCAGCGACCTTTGGATGGGTGATCAGGGCATTTTCTGCTTCCTGCGGATAAATATTCACACCACCGGATATGATCATGAATGACTTGCGATCACTGAGATAGAGATACCCCTCTTCATCCAGATGACCAATATCGCCGAGGGTCGTCCAGCCTTCGCGAGAGGTGGATGAGGCTGTTTTCTCTTTGTCACCAAGGTATTCAAACTTTCCTCCACCTTCAAAATACACACCACCTATTTCCCCCGCCGGCAATTCGTTGCCATCGTCATCGAGGATGTGCACGGTGCAGTTGCGGGGCTTGCCGACCGAACCTTTGTGGGTGAGCCATTCATGAGAATCAATGGTGGTCGAACCGTTGCCTTCGGTACCAGCGTAATATTCATAGATCACAGGTCCCCACCAGCTGATCATTTGTTCCTTGACCGCGACCGGACAGGGGGCTGCAGCGTGAATGGCTACCCGCTGACTGGAAAGATCGTATTGTTGACGAACGGCGTCATCCAGTTTCAGCATGCGCACAAACATGGTGGGTACCCATTGACTGTGGGTCACCCGGTATTGCTCGATCAGCGCCAGAGAACGTTCTGCGTCGAAGTGCTCCATCACAATACAGGTGCCGCCAAAGCGAAGAATATTCATGTTAAAGCCAAGGGGCGCTGCATGGTAAAGCGGAGCAGGCGATAAATAGACAGACTCGCGGTCAAAACCATACCGCTCTCTGGCGGCTTCAAATACCGGCACCGGATCACCCCAGGGTTCCCCGATCAACGGCTTTTTAACGCCTTTCGGCATGCCGGTTGTGCCAGAGGAATAGAGCAGACTCTGGCCATAGGATTCGTCAGCGATCGGGGTGACAGGTCTGGAACTGATTGCAACTTCCCAGGACTCTGCCCCTTCGGCGACATCGTCGAGCATATAACACCTTGGCTCGTGCCGGAGCTTACCTCTCAGCCCGGCGAAAGTGTCGCTGAGCAGCGCCGAAGTAATCAGGACCCGTGCGCCGCAATCATTGACGATGTATTCCACCTCTGCAGCCTGCAGACGATAGGATATCGCAGTGAAATAGAGCCCCGCCCTGAATGCGCCCCAACAGATAGTGAGGAAGGCCGGGTGATTCTCCAGGCAGATAGCGACATTATCACCGCGTTTCAGACCCAGCTCCCGAAACAGGTGGGCGGCCTGGTTAGACTGAGCTTCCAGCTGTTGCCAGCTGATGGTCTGACCCGTTTCTGCCATGATGTAAGCTGCGCGCTCTGGCGTTTCAGCAGCATAGATTCCCGGATGCATGCATATTCCTCTTGTTATTGTTGCGCTCGGCCGGCCTGCGACTACCTTGCCCGCAGGCTCAGAAACCAGAGCCTTTGCTGCTCCTGATCATAGTGACGCTGAACTGCCGAATCCACCCCCTCGACTACACTTTGAAAGGACCCCATTAAAAGCAGTTATCGTCCAGCCACTTTTCCGGGAGCACATATCTTATGAAAATCAGCGGCGTCAGCGCCTGGGTTCATAAACTGGCTCAGCAGGAAATGCCGGCGCTGGGCAATATTATTTCTGAACTGAACCGGCTGACCGGGGATGACGATACGGACGCGCACCAGCTCGCAGAGGTCATTCTGAAAGATGGCAACCTCACCTCCCAGGTCCTCAGGATCGCCAACAGTGTTCAGTTCAACCCCTCCGGCACACCTCTGACGACTGTCAGCCGGGCGATTGTTCTGGTCGGGTTTCAGGGTATTCGCGATATTTGTCTGTCGGTGTCGATCATTGAAACCCTGCTGGGCGCTGAACCCCGGGAACATCTGCTTGATGTCATGGCACGGGGATTCCATGCCGGGAGCCAGGCACGCTGGATGACACCGGCACCTTCTCCTGAAACCCGCGAGGAGGTATTTGTTGCAGCACTGTTGCAGCGTCTGGGCGAGATGGCATTCTGGGCCTATGGTGGCACTGCGGCCGATGAACTTGCCAGTCTGATTGATGCTGACCCGGGTGCTGATCAGGCGGCTCTGGAGCGTCAGGTTCTCGGCACCAATCTCAGAACCCTGAGCCGGGCACTCTGCGAACTGTGGCATCTGGGGCCGGTACTGAACGAATCCCTCAACAACCGTGTTTCACTGAGCCCACAGGCCACCGCCGTGACGCTGGGCACCTGCGTCAGCGAGATTGCTCACCAGGGTTGGGACAAACAGAAAACAACCGAAATCGTCAGCAGAATTGCAGCGTTCACCGGTCAGAGTGCGGAGCAGGCGCGAACCGGAATGTTCAGAGCTACCGAAGAAGCGGCAGCAGTCGCCCTGCGTTACGGGGCCACCCGGGTTTGCCATCTTATTTCCACTCCCCGCGAGCCGGCAGATAAGACTGCCGCTCATACTGGTGATCCGCTGCTTCAGTTGTCCATCCTGCGTGAACTGACCACGGCCGTGACCGAAAAACTGGACCTGAATACGGTGTTCCAGATGGCCGCAGAAGGGATACACCGGGGTATTGGCTTTGAACGGGTTGCCGTGCTGTTTCTGTTGAATGAACGCTGCAGCGCGAAATATCTGCTGGGCAGCGGCACAGAGCGATGGCGCCGGGAATTCAGTTTTCCAGTCACCAGCATGGACGCCAATCTGTTTACGCTGGCGCTGGAGCATCAGGAACAGCTACTGTTCGACCGTCCCGCACTGTTCGGAGAGTCAGTGCGGCAGGTGATTGGCAACGGGCCCGTGGTACTCGCGCCTGTCAGCACCGGCACCCGCGTTATCGGTTTCTTTTACGCCGACCGGGGACTGACAGATAACCCGGTTACTGAGGACATGATGTCAGCCTTTCGCCATTTCGCCCTGCAAACCCGGATGACTCTGCAGATGATTGCCAGTACTCGTCACAACAACCGATAATGCTGACTCACAGTAGCGGACCCTGGACCGCTGCGGCGGCCGCAACAACCGGAGACTACCATGAGCTATCAGTACCTGATCTGTGACCGGCAGGATGAAATCGCCACTATTACCCTGAACCGCCCGGACAAAAAGAATGCTTTATCCACCCCACTGAGGGATGAAATCATCGCCTGCTTTGATGCGCTTGCCAGCGAGAGGACCCGCGCTATTATCATCACTGGCGCTGGCGAAACCTTCTGCGCAGGCTTTGATCTGGCTGAGTTTACCACCGGCGATCCGGCGGCAATCTTCGCCCATGCCACGGCATATCATCATAAGGTCTACAACTCACCGGTCCCGACTATTGCGGCAGTGAACGGCGCAGCCTATGCGGGCGGCCTTGATCTGGCCGCTATGTGCGATCTGCGCATCGCAGTGACAACCGCCAGATTCGCACAACCACAGGTCAGAATGGGAATACCGGCAGCCTTTGAGCTGATGAAGACGGTCTTTCCAGAGCCCGTCGCCAGGCAACTGTGCCTGACCGGGGAGCCACTGACGGCCAGTCAGGCACTTGGCGCTGGTTTTC
This sequence comes from Pseudomonadales bacterium, assembly GCA_020443225.1. Lineage (GTDB taxonomy): Bacteria > Pseudomonadota > Gammaproteobacteria > Pseudomonadales > Azotimanducaceae > UBA4582. The sequence continues at coordinate 10,087 of JAGRIO010000046.1, read as the reverse complement.
TGAATCAGGTTTGTGAAGCAGACCAGCTCATGAGCCGCGCCACTGAACTTGCGACTGCAGTGGCTGCAGCCAAAGGTAGTACAGCTATGCGGGCAAAGATCGTCTCAGCCCAGCAGAATCTGTTTGAATAGGGCGCTGAAACGGGCTCAGATCTGATAAATCGTGTACATGTAGCCCAGATAGGCGGCCAGAAAAACCAGCCCCCAGACACGGGTAATGGTCGCCTTCAGCAACACAAATAACCACAACGCCAGACTGCTGCCTAACATGACCCAGACATCAAGCCGCATGAACTGATCATCAACGGGAATATCTACCAACATGGCGGTGAAGCCGAAAATAGCGAGAATATTAAACAGATTACTGCCAATGACATTACCGATTGCCACATCCGAGCTTTTGTGAAAGGCCGCGATCACAGTGGTACTGAGTTCCGGCAGAGAGGTACCAAGTGCGATAAGCGACAGACCAATGACAGCCTCTGGCACGCCCCAGCTGCTGGCGAGTCCTGCCGCCCCTTCAACGACCAGGTCAGCACCCAGGGGCAGACCGATAATTCCCATCAGAATGAACAGTGCGATAGTCGGCCCTTTGCCTGGCAGACCAAGCACCCTTTCGAGCTCTTCTTCCGCATCGTCGAGGCCCGGGACCAGAGTTGAACCCCGGGTCGCCATAATCAGGAAGCACACCAGCAGAACCACCAGTAACACACCTTCCCAGAAAGTCACCGGGGTGAACGCACACAGGGTAATGAACAGGATCGTAACCCCTACCATCAGACTGGTCTGTTTCCCCAGCCCGTTCTGATTGCACAGAATAGGATGAATCAGCACCGGCACACCGATTACCAGCAGCACATTGGCGATATTACTGCCAATCACATTACCCACTGCGATACCCGGAAACCCAGCCAGCGCAGAAACTGACGACACCATCAGTTCTGGTGCCGAAGTACCCATTGCGACGACTGTGAGACCAACAACCATGGGGGGAATACGACTTTCCCTGGCGAGTCCCAGGGCACCACGAACCAGCAGGTCACCACCCATCAACAGGTAGACAAAGCCGCCAAACAGCTTCAGAAAATCGATGGCTTCAACCATTTTCGTGAGCGTTTTTCTGAGTGTTGTCGCGGCCTTCCAGATCGAGATGGTCCAGCAGCTCATTGAGCGATTCGCTCAGATAGGCAATTTCGTCATCACCTTCAGCATCGGCACGTAATGCAGTTTCACCGTGCCGGATACGCCTGACCAGTTCCGCCAGCTGGTGAATGGGACGCGCCAGATACAGCCCCAGCAAGGTGCCGCCAATGATGGCAAAGGCAGACAGTGCCAGCCCGATATCAATCATAGATTCCCGCAATTCCAGCGCCCGGCCGGCTTCCTCAGCCTGATCGATCTTGACGATCAGCCCCCAGGACAAGCCATCAACAAAGCGTGTCGCTGCCAGCACCCGTTCACCGCGATAATCTCTGACACCGTCACTGATCACCACCTCATTACCCGCCAGGACCTGACGCATAGGCTCCGGCGCATCTTCCAGCCGGACCCGACGTAACCCGTCTTCCATCAGGTGACGTACCGGATTCAGAACCAGTATCTGGTCTTCCCCTTCGCTCATCACTACCAGCGCTTCACCGGTTTCACCCAGACCGGTGAAGTTACCTGTCACGGTATACAGATCAGTAGCGTCGAAAACACCTTCGGCATAACCAATGACTGAGCCAGCCAGCTCCAGGGTGCTGGTGAATACCACCCGCAAGTTGCCATCCTCTGTCAGATAAGTGCCCCCATAAACGACCGAGGGTCCTTGTGCCGGGAATACTGGTTTACCAGGAACCACGGCGCGACCGAAGCCAACGACCTCATTCTGGTTCAGATCATAGATCGTCAGTCGATCGAGATTATCTGTGGCGGTGACGGCATCTTCGATAACCTGCCGCACAGCAGCGCGTGTTTCCTCGTCTTCATTATGAATAATTCTGCTGAGGTCCATGCGCAGATCCGTACGCATGCGAATAAGACGCAACTGGTCTTTCCAGCCTTCCTGTACCTTTTCAAGATCTCGTTTCTTGCTTTCAGCCAGTGCATCCAGTTGCCGCACAGAGATCTCCTGCAACAACCGGGCTGAAGTGTAATAGGCAAATGTCCCTAACAGAGCCATGCTCAGCAGCGAGACAGAGACCAGAGCAAGGGCCAGCTTGGTTCTTATATCCACAGGTATCTACTGTTCAGAAATGACTGAATATCTTTGCACGTCAGCACATCCATTGCCACCAACTCAATTGCTGCGGGGCGCCCGGGTGAGGTCCTGACAGTATCTTTCCCGCTGTTGTGAAGTTGCCAGCGTGGTACAGAAGCGGATGAACTGGTCGCGGTTGAAGCCACTAATCATCTGTTTTTCGCGGATTAAACCCGATTCCGTTGTAGCCAGATTGCTGGCTGGGGCAGCATCGGCTTCATCAGTGTTAGCGGTGGACATGAAATCCTCAGGGTCATCAACCGGTTCCGGTTCCCACGCACTGTTTATTGCAGGGGTCGGGGCAACCGCTGCAGCAGGCATTTCAGCATCAGTACTGATCCAGAAAGTATCAGTGAAACCATAGACTTCTGCTTTGGATCTGGCGGACCGGGTTTCCGCATCAAAGGGCCCGAACACGACCCGGTAATACGGTTCTCCACCCTGTTGCGTTTCAGCAACGGACACCCTGTCCATGGATTTCCGTACCAGGTCTGCGACCAGCTGTTCCGCCTTGTCCCGACGATTGAAGCCAGCCAGCACCAATGAATAACGGGTTTCCACGGATGCGGCGACTTCTTTCACGATTTCCCGGGCAAAACGGATCTGATCTTCACTCAGCGGAACCAGCCAGGGCGTGATTTGTTTCTCTTCCAGCATCGACATGGCCGCCTGATCGAGTCCGCTTTTTTCCACAATCAGTCGGTAGTAGGTATTGTCTGCACTGGAAAAGCTGACGATATCAATATCTTTTGACAACAGATCTTCCAGTCGCCGTTCTTCTTTCTGAGCACTGGACACTTTGCTGAAACTGCCGAGGACCCAGTAATGAGCAGACGAGGCACCCTGCGCGGGCAATATGGCAGCGCACAGCAGCAATGCGCCACCCCCCAACAAACTAATGGCTTTAGTTTTCACGAAATTTACCTGCATTTTTTTATGTGCCCATTCTAACTCACCATCACTGACATTGATAATGCCCACCATGACTGTTCGACAGCGTCACATTCCCGTACTAGTATGCCGTTGCGACTCATATCCGGTGTTAGCATTCATGGCCCAGACTCCTGCCGATCAAGACCTGTCACCAACTGGTGGCCCTGTTATCTACTACGGCTACTGGCTGATTGTGGCAGCTTTTCTGGCCCAGTTTGTCAGTGTTGGCGTTCAGAACTACGTCATCGGTTCCTTTATGATTCCCATGACCGATGAAATGGGCTGGACCAGAGCTGAATTTACCCTGCCCAGAACTCTGGGACAGGTGGTCATGGCCTTTTCCGGTTTTTTCATCGGCACCTGGGTTGATCGCTCTGGCGCCAAGCGCTTTATGTTAATGGGCGCTGTGATTCTCAGTGTGGCATTGTATGCCTTGTCACTGATTCAGACCCTGTGGCACTGGGTTGTGCTGAACGGCGTGGTGCTGACTGTTGGTGCAGCCCTGATAGGCAATCTGGTAGTCAATGTCACCCTGGCAAAATGGTTTGTGGATTTTCGTGGCCGGGCGGTCGCCTTTGCTGCCATGGGTGTCTCGTTCGCCGGTGTATTTCTTACCCCGGTAGCGACGATGCTGATCGACGCTCTGGGCTGGCGCACTGCCTGGCAGTGGCTGGCTATCTGCACCCTGCTGATCATTGTACCCGTGGCCATGAGCATGCGCAGGGCGCCGGAAGACTATGGTCTGCGTCCCGACGGTCGCACCGAGGCAGATGTTGCTTCAGGCAAAACTGCCAAAGCCAATCTGGATTTTCAGAATTCCATGACCCGCCGCGAAGCGCTGGGTACCAGTTCTTTCTATCTGCTGGTGCTGGCCTTCGGATTATTCGGCATCACTATTCAGGTGATGCTGATTCAGACGGTGCCCTTTATGACCGATGCTGGTTATTCACGATCGACGGCGGCACTGATGATTACGCTGGCCTCGGTTCCGGCACTGCTATCCAAGCCCATCTGGGGGTGGCTGATAGACGGCCTTCGGCCCAAACCGCTGGCATCGACCAGCGCAGCGCTCACCGGCTTATCCCTGTTCATCATCGTTTTTGCGGTGACGCACGATTCCCTGTACGGCGTTTATGCCGGTTTTTGTGTGCTGGGATTTGGCTGGGGTGGCATGATTCCATTGCAGGAAGTTATCTGGGCGTCCTTCTTCGGTCGCCGCTATCTGGGTGCCGTGCGCAGTGCAGCCATGCCGTTTTCTATTTTCCTGACAGCCGGGGCTCCTCTGGCAACGTCTTACTACTTTGACCAGATAGGGAACTATAACGGTGCCATTTTAACGGTAGGGTCAGCGAACCTGTTATCCGCCGTCATGATTCTGTTAATACCTGAGCCCAGAAAGTCGGAGAGTGCAGAGGTATCACCACCTGACGCTCCGGATACTTAACCGGTCACTCAGGAAACCTGGATCACCCGGATCAGATTAGCCGGCAGACTGCGGGTACCGATGGTCCGTAACGCCCGCACCGCCAGTACCGCAATAACAGCACAACTGGCAAGCCAGGCCGCAGAAAATGCGGGATGGGCGCTGAACATGCCGATCTGATAGATACAGCTTGCGGTGATGTAAGCCAGCCCGGTACTCCAGCTGAACACCAGCACGGTCCATTTGCCGCCAGCTTCCTTGGTCACGGCACCCAGAACCGCAACACAGGGCGCATACAGCAAAATGAAAATCAGATAACAGAAGGCCGCCAGCTGACTGCCGAACTGTGCCGCCATATTGCTCAGGGTCTGGGTATGTATCCCCTGCGCTTCCGCCACATCGGTCATGTTCGAGACATCTCCGATTGAGATACCCAGAGGATCACCCAGATTTGCCACCAGATCCGCGCCATTATCCACAATTGAATTCAGCGCTTCCGCTACGGCGCCAGTCAGGTCCGGCGGCCCGTCAATAGTTTCAGTCTCACCACTGTACAAGGCATCCAGCGTGCCCACGACCGCTTCCTTGGCAAACAATCCGGTAAACAGGCCAACAGTGGCGGCCCAGTTTTCTTCCCGCAGCCCCAGTGGTGCGAACAGTGGTGTAATGGCTTTTCCCACCACCGACAGTGTAGATTTTTCAGTATTGGCGTGACCAAAAGAGCCATCTGTTGCAATGGAATTCAGGAAGCTGAGGGCGATGACCACCAGGATGATGGTCTTACCGGCACGGACGACAAAGGAGCGTAACCTGAACCAGGTGGTAATCAGAATGTTCTTGAGAACCGGTAAATGATAAACAGGCATTTCCTGAAATGACGGTGCCACATCGCCAGAAAAAATCTGCTTGCGGAAAATATAACCGGTGAGCACCGCCATGCCGATCCCCAGCAGATACAGCAAAAACACCACATTCTGACCATTGCTGGGAAAGAATGCGGCAGCAAACAAGGCATAAACTGTCAGGCGCGCACCACAGGACATAAAGGGTGCCATAGCAATGGTTAACAGACGGTCGCTGTCGCGACCCAGGGTTCGCGACGCCATCACCGACGGCACATTGCAGCCAAATCCGACAATCAGTGGCACAAACGCATTACCCGGCAGCCCGATATTTGCCATTGCCCGGTCGACCACAAACCCTGCTCTGGCCATATAGCCTGAGTCTTCCAGCACCGACAGACACAAAAACAGAAAACCAATAACGGGGATAAATGTCGCTACCAGTTGAATGCCACCCCCCAGTCCGTCGGCAGCCAGCACCGTTAGCCACTCTGGTGAGCCCGCCGATTCCATCAGCCAGCGCAAACCATCGACAAGGAACGCCCCCAGCAAGATGTCAAAGAAGTCGATAAACACAGCCCCAAAGTTGATCGCCACCGTGAACATGCCGTACATCATCAGCAGGAACACCGGGATACCCAGCCATTTGTTGAGCACCCACCGATCGATGCGTTCAGACAAAGTGTCTTCCACCGCAGATACTTCAACCACGCCGTCTGTCAGCTCACGGGCAATATGGTAGCGCCGGATAAGACGTTCGGTGGTCGGCTCGGCCACGACTGGCCCGGTTTCAGGTGCAGGAGCCTTCGTTGACGCCTTATGAAGCTGAGTCTGAATCTCTTCCTGCAGGGCATCAACCCCGGTACCCCGGGACGCAACGATCGGCAGAATAGCAACGCCCAGGCGTTGGGACAGCTTGTCGGTGTCAATCGTGACACCATTTTGTTCTGCCACATCGAGCATATTCAGCGCCAGCAGTACCCGGTCAGTTTTTTCCATCACTTGTTGGGTAAGGACCAGATTTCGCTCAAGGTTGGTGGCATCAAGAATATTGATGATCAGGTCGAACTGCCCTTCCTGCAGAAACTCCCGCGCGATCCGCTCATCAATGCCGAGATGAGTCTGCTCCAGCGAGTAGATGCCTGGCAGATCAACAATCTCAAGGTCATGATCGCCCAGTGTTACGCTGCCGGTCTTTTTCTCGACCGTGACACCAGGCCAGTTGCCCACTTTCTGGTGGGCACCGGTCAGGGCATTGAACAGTGTGGTTTTACCGCAGTTGGGATTGCCAATCAGCGCGACTACAAATTTTGTCACTGAAGTGCCTCGACGGTGATCCGGCTGGCTTCCTGTTTACGAATGCTGAGCAGCGTTGAACCCACTCTGATCTGGATGGGATCACCCACCGGGGCAAACCTGAGGACATCCACTGTCACACCCGGGTATAACCCGAGTGCATACAGCCGGCTCTGAAGTTCTGCGGCGCTCGCATCTGCATCAACGATCCGGCATCGGGAGGCGGCTTGCATATCAGCCAGTGTCATAGGAGAGCCCATAAGAATTTCTACATGAGAATTATTATCATTTAAGAAGAAATTGCAAGTACTGCGTCATCCTGCCACGCGTCAGCACCCTCATGCCCGCCGGACTCTGATAGGTGATGTCTCAGATCTCGGCACAGATATGCCCGCCATCTACAACGATGGTTGAGCCGGTCATGTAGCTGGAAGCATCAGAAGCCAGCAACAGCAGCGGGCCATCAAGATCCTCAAATTCACCGTAACGGCGCATCGGGATACCCTTGCGGAAATCGTCGGAACGTTCACTTTCAAGCAACACCCTGCTGACATCCGTCAGGATGTAGCCCGGCGCCAGCGCATTTACGCGAATGCCGAATTTGGCACCTTCGAGTGCCATGATCTCTGTCGCCTTGACCAGTGCAGCCTTGGAAACCGCATAGGGAAACTGTCCCTTAATCGTTCTGAAAGCGGTGATGGATGCGATATTGACGATGTTACCGCCAGCCTGACCGGTTGCCACGACCCGCTCAGTGAAGAGTTTGGACAGACGCCACACACTCTTGAGGTTTGTATCAAGCACATAGTCCCAGTCGTCCTCATCGATCATGGCGTAGGTCTTGGCACCGGATTCAACCCCGGCATTATTAATCAGCACGTCAACCTGTCCGAACTGCTTTTCTGCCGCCAGCAGAAACTCAGCAGCACTGTCAGCGTCTCTGACGTCAAGGGGTAATCCCAGAGCAGCCCCACCCTGCTGGTTAATTTCATCGACCCGGGCCTGAATCCTGTCAGTGCGACGTGCACCCAGCACTACATTGGCACCCGCGTTTGCCATGACGCCGGCAAAGTGATGGCCAAATCCTGAAGAGGCACCGGTAATGGCGACAGTCTTACCCGCCATAGAGAAAACATGCTGAGTCATGGTATCCACCTGTTTGAAATTTCTGCGCTATGTGACCACAGGCCTGCAACTCAATGCAACCAGTGCAGGGCAGACGCTGGTGGCCTCAGAGGCTCTGACTTATGATGCTTGAAAAAAGAGCGATGACCCGCCATGAATCCTGCCCGCTACCTGATGCTGCTGCTGTGTTTCTGTCTGCCGTACAAGACCATCGCTGCTGTGCCTGCGCCACCCGTTAATGCAGACGGCGAACGATACTTTCATCTGCATTGTGCCCGCTGCCATGAACCGGTTTCGTTCAGCCATCAGGTCACACGAGCCTGGGCCGGCAAGTCCTGGGATGCACTGTTGCAATTTACCCACGACAATATGCCGCCGGAGATCACCTCACCCATCCCCGATGCAGCCTATCCGGCCATGCTGGCATATCTGTTCCGGACAGGCGGGCATGAACAGGCACAGATCACCCGCCTGCAGTCCGGCACACTCATCAGCGACTCTGCCCCGGCACAGCGACTGGGCGACCAGGCATGGCCAGTCTACGCTGGTACCAGTCTGGCTCAACGGTATTCCAGACTTGATCAGATTAACCGCAGCAACGTGCATCAGTTGCAGATCGCCTGGCGCTGGAAAAGCGACAACTTTGGTCCGGTACCAGAACGCAAGGGTCAGACGACCCCGATCATGGTGGGTGGCAAATTGTTTGCCACTGCCGGGGCGACCCGCAATGTTGTCGCGCTCGACGCCGCCAGCGGTGAAACTCTGTGGATGTGGCGCCCGGATGAGGGTGAACGGTTTAACCGTGCCGCCCGGCGATTCTCTGGTCGCGGAGTTGCCTGGTGGCGCTCACCTGCAGGTGAAGGTCGTATTCTGGTGATCACGCCGGGATACTCACTGGTGATGCTGGACGCCCAAACCGGCCGGCCAGTCACGACCTTTGCTGATCAGGGGCAGATCGACCTGACCGCCGGCCTGCGTACCACCGATACCCAGCCACTGGACATTGGCGCCTCCTCCCCACCCCTGGTTGTGGGTAACACCGTGATTGTCGGATCTGCCCAGCTGGCAGGCATGCGACCGGTCTCGAGAAGCAATGTCAAAGGCGATGTGCGTGCCTATGACCTGCTGACCGGCAAACAACGCTGGACATTCCACGTGATACCCACCCGCGACGAACCCGGTTTTGGCACCTGGGAAAATGATTCCGCACTCTATACCGGTAATACCGGCGCCTGGGCACCCCTGTCTGCAGACCCGGCGCTGAATCTGGTTTATCTGCCGCTCGAATGTCCGACCAGTGACCGCTATGGTGGAGAACGACCCGGCGATAATCTCTACGCTAACAGCGTGGTCGCACTGGATGTGGAAACAGGTGAACTACGCTGGTACCAGCAACTGATTCATCATGACATCTGGGACTGGGATAACCCTATGGCGCCCATCCTGCTGGACGTACCTGATTCTGAAGGCGCATTTCCGGCAGTCGTACAACTGACCAAGCAGGCTTTTGCCTACGTGTTTGACCGCCGTACCGGCGTCCCTCGCTGGCCATTGCGGGAGTTGCCGGTCCCGGCTTCCACCGTGCCCGGAGAAATCGCCGCACTGAGCCAGCCTCATCCTGAACGCCCCCCTGCCTACGACCGGCAGGGAACAGGGGCTGACGGAAGCTGACCTGATCGACCTGACCCCGGCGCTGAATCGGCGGGCCCGGGAAATCGCCTCACACTACCGGCTCGGACCGCTGTTTACACCACCTGGATTAAGCCTCGATGCAGCAGGTTATCAGGGCACACTGACGCTGCCGGGCGCGCTGGGCGGCGCTAACTGGGACACGGGTGCAGCCGACCCTGAGACTGGAATGATCTATGTGGGCTCGATGACAACACCGACTGTGATGGCACTGGAAGCACCAGATCCCCCCAGGGATATCGCCTATATCACCGCCAGAGGGCAGGATGTCACCATTGACGGCATTCCCATTGTGAATCCACCCTGGGGACGCATTACCGCGCTGGACCTGAAAACCGGCACCATCGCCTGGCAAATTGCCAATGCAGATACACCTGAAAAATACCGCAACCACCCACTGCTGCAAGGCGTGGATCTGCCACGTACCGGTATTCAGACCAGAGCGGGTCTGTTAGTCACAAAATCCCTGTTGTTTGCCGGTGAAGGCTGGGGAGGCAGTCCGGTGCTTCGGGCGCACGATAAGTTGAGCGGAGAAATT
>JAGRIO010000477.1 GCA_020443225.1 Pseudomonadales bacterium | reverse complement strand
CTTGAGATTGAAACTGATCCGCCTTCGGTTAATCGCCTGGAGTGGGAGCATATCCAGAAAGTGCTGCTGGAGCACGATGGCAATATTTCGGCCACAGCCCGCGCGCTCGGAATGCACCGCCGTACCCTGCAGCGCAAGCTCAGTAAAAAGCCCGCCAGAAAGTGACCTCTGGTGCTTTAGTCGCCTGAAGCCAGCCGGCTGACAATTCAACCGCACTGACTATTCTGCTGAGGTGACAGTCGCCAGACCGTCATAAGCCCTGCTGAGCACCCACTGCGCCCGCTCCCAGACCCTGGCCTTCCATTCATCATTATCGCAATACAGCGCATCCCGCATGGTTTTTTTCCCTTCCAGCCAGCGCGGGGTACCGGGCTTTTCATGCAGGCTGATCCAGTTATCGAAGCGCATGGCATACAGCACTTCCGCACTGCTGACTGTGCCGTATTCCACGGCGATCCCTGTCAGGCGGTCAGCGGGCATCACATCAAGAAAGGCGAAGCACATCATGCCGGTCAACTCGGCTGACGTAGATGATCCATCCTGAAAGCTGGTGACTTCATTGTTGTACCAGCGCTGGGCTCGCTCCCATGACTGCTCAAAGTCACCATTCAGAATCAGCTCTCCATAACCGTTGGGACCAAGGCCAGTGTGAAAGTCGATCAGGGCCACGTGCAGCTTGTCTTTGCAGTAGCGCTCAATCAGTTGCCGAAGCAATACATTGGACCATGACGGCCGGGTACCGCCAAAGAACACGCCATCCGGGTGGCTGTGCTGTCCGCCAGAGACAGCATTCTGCAATGCCCGGTCGCCATGTTCGCTACGGTATATCGCCAGTCCCTTGTTCGCAGCCTTGACAGTTTCAGGCGTCCAGTCTTCCGGCACCAGCAGGTGATGTATTTCAGCATATGCCTCGTTACTGGCGTAGGGCTGCTCGTGATCGACAAAATTACGGTTCAGGTCAGCATTATCTTCGGTGACCCGGCGCACATTGGCGAACCCATAGCAATTGAGCGCATGAATCATGACGACAAAAGTGTCATCTGCCTTGTTCCTGATCAAGCCTTCCTCAACAAAGCCCACCTGGCAGCCGCTGCCGCAGAAGCCTTCATTACCATGGGTACCAGACACGATAACCAGCACCTTGGGCGACGCCGGATCACCAAAAACGGCTACATCGGTGTACAGATCTTCTCCGCCCGGTCCCTTGGCACGGGGGTTCAGAAAGGACTCTGTTTTACCCTCCGCCGCCCGCGCGGCGGTCAGAAACTTTTCACGGGCTTCAAAATAATCGACAGAAAAATACTGGCTACTCATCAACGGCTTCCTGACTCTGGTTTCATTGATCATAACAGGGTAGCAACAGGCCACGCTATCAACCGCCTGCAGGTCGACACAGCCTGTCAAAGCTGTAATTATCCCGACCAGAGCAAGGAGAAAACCTGATGTGGCTGAGACTGAAACAAATTGCCTGTGTGGCACAACAACTGGCACCGGTAGAGCAGGAGATCTGCGATATTCTGGGATTAAAAGTGTGTTACCGCGACCCGGGTGTCAGTCATTTCGGGCTGGAAAATGCCCTGTTTCCCATAGGGAACCAGTTGCTTGAAGTAGTCGCCCCTACCCGTGAGGGCACTGCTGGCGGGCGCTATCTGGCGCGTCGTGGCGGTGATGGCGGCTATATGGTGATTACCCAGTGCGATGACCATCCATCCAGAAGGGCCCGGGTTGATGGCCTTGGTGTACGCATCGTACTGGACCATCAGTCGGATGAGTTCATCAATATGCAGTTGCACCCTCAGGATACTGGCGGCAGCTTTTTTGAAATAGACCAACAACTTGGCGAAGGTGCTGACAACATCGATGGCCCATGGCACCCGGCAGGCCCCGACTGGCAGGCCTACAGAGACACCAGTCGCGTCACTGGTATTGTTGCCGCAGAGATCCAGTGCGACAACCCTTACAAGGTCGCTGCGCGCTGGGCTGAAATTGCCACTCTGCCCGTAAAGGCGGGTGAATACGGCGCCGGGATTGAACTGGAAAACGCCACCTTGCGCTTCGTATCCTGTACTGATGGCCGACCTGAAGGGTTGGGCGGCATTGATGTAACCTGCCACGATCCAGAGGCAGTAATGGAAGCCGCCCGGTTACAGGACAGAGTTACCGGTGAGTCACAGATTTACGTCTGCGGCATGCGCATTAATTTACTCAGGAAGAGCACACG
>JAGRIO010000476.1 GCA_020443225.1 Pseudomonadales bacterium | reverse complement strand
CTGCAGGGCTGGTAATCCCCAGCACGCAGGCACCTTCACAGGGGGCAGGACACACCCGGCCGGTGAATTCCGGGAAGTTGTTGGTTTTATGCAGTCGGTCCAGCGCCTCACGCCAGCGACCGTTGTAAACCAGGTCGTTCCACTCCGGAATCAGGTTGTGTACCGGACAACCATCCAATGACTGACAGAAAGGTACACCACAGTCCATACTACGAGCACCCTGTGTCTGCAGATGCCCGGTGTCATGCGGGGTGTAGAGTTCCTTGAAATCAACCAGTCTTACCGCGGGGTCGCGATAAGGTTCAGTTTTCCTGTCGAATTCCTTAAAGCCTGTGGGTTTACCCATAATAATCTCTTACTGCTCAATTCTGCGTTTTAACCAAGCCATTGCCCTAGGTTCAGGCGATAGCCGCACTTTGCTGATTTTGCGCTTCCATCGCCAGCAATACCCGTTTGTAGTCAGTTGGCATAACCTTGACGAATTCACCGAGTTTGTTGCTCCAGTCTGCCAGAATCGCTTCAGCAACTGCTGAACCAGTGTATTTCTGGTGATTTTCGATCATGGTTCTGAGTTCCAGAATGTCGGACTCAGCTTCCAGCGGCTCCAGTTCAAAGGTTTCTGTATTGCATTTGGATTCGAAGTCACCTTTCGGGTTCCAGACATAGGCAATGCCACCACTCATGCCAGCACCAAAGTTCCTGCCAGTGCTGCCGAGAATGGCCACCCTGCCGCCAGTCATGTACTCACAACCATGATCGCCGATGCCTTCAACGACGGCTGTTGCACCGCTGTTTCTTACACAGAAACGTTCGGCTGCAATACCCCGGAAATAGGCCTGACCGCTGGTTGCACCATACAGGCAGACGTTGCCGATCAGAATGTTCTCCTCGGCTCTGAAGGTGCTGACAGCAGGCGGGAAGATGGCGATCTTGCCGCCAGACAGACCCTTACCAACAAAGTCATTGGCATCGCCTTCTACGCGAATGGTGATGCCCTTTGCCAGCCAGGCACCAAGACTCTGCCCAGCAGATCCGGTCAGGCGGATGTTGATAGTGTCATCAGGTAGTAACTCGCCCTGAGTTGCCTTGGCCAGCTCATGGGAAAGCATGGTGCCGACAACCCGGTTGATATTGATGACCGGCAGCGAGATATCAACTTTCTCACCGTTGCGGATAGCCGGCTGAGCCTGCTTGATCAGCTCGTTATCCAGTGCTTTGTCCAGCCCGTGATCCTGCGAGATGACCCGGTAGACTTCAGTGTTGTCGTAGACTTTCTTGGCTGGCGTCAGTATTGATGTGAAATCCAGACCCTTGGCTTTCCAGTGGTTAATGGCATCGTTCATTTCCAGCACATCAACCCGGCCAACCATCTCGTTAACTGTGCGGAAACCAAGACTGGCCATGATCTGGCGCATCTCTTCAGCGACCATAAAGAAGTAGTTAACCACGTGATCAGGTGAACCATTGAATTTCTTGCGAAGTTCAGGGTCCTGGGTGGCAACGCCCACAGGGCAGGTATTCAGATGGCATTTACGCATCATGATGCAACCCAGCGTCACCAGCGGTGCAGTAGCAAAGCCGAATTCCTCGGCGCCCATCAGCGCGGCAATGGCAACATCCCGTCCGGTCTTGATTTGCCCGTCAGTCTGCAGATAAACCCTGCTGCGCAGATTGTTCATGACCAGGGTCTGGTGAGTTTCTGCCAGCCCCAGTTCCCAGGGTAAGCCCGCATGCTTGATTGAGGTCAGCGGTGACGCACCGGTACCGCCATCATGACCGGCAATGACCAGATGGTCTGCTTTAGCCTTGGTCACACCCGCTGCGATCGTGCCCACGCCGATCTCTGCGCCGAGTTTGACGCTGATACGCGCAGAGGGGTTGGCATTCTTCAGGTCATGAATCAGCTGCGCCATGTCCTCGATAGAATAAATATCATGGTGAGGCGGCGGACTGATCAGTCCTACACCCGGTGTGGAGTGACGGATACGCGCGATGGTTTCGTCGACCTTGCCACCGGGCAGTTCGCCACCCTCACCGGGCTTGGCACCCTGAATGATCTTGATTTGCAATTCATCAGAGTTTGCCAGGTACCAGATGGTGACGCCAAAGCGGCCCGAGGCAACCTGCTTGATGGCGGAACGCTTTGAGTCGCCGTTCTCCATGGGCTTGAAACGAATGGGGTCTTCACCTCCTTCACCGGTATTGGACTTGCCACCCAGACGGTTCATGGCGATAGCCAGGCTTTCGTGTGCTTCAGCGGAAAT
>JAGRIO010000475.1 GCA_020443225.1 Pseudomonadales bacterium | reverse complement strand
CACTGGACGGGGCACAGCACAGAATCATCAAAGCCTGTCGTCACCCGCATGAAGCCCGCCAGTTGTTCGTCGAGCGCCTGATCGCCGGTATCCACCAGCAAACGCTTACCCGGTAATGCCGCCAGTTTGGACTTCGTTGCTATGACCTGAATTCTGTCTGCACCCACCGCCTGAATGACCCGACTGCTGAATTGCTGATTGCCACGACCAAAAATGTGCCCCTGCCCACCAATGACCGTGATCAGCATGCGGCAGGGTTCTGCCTGAGCAATGCTGAATAACTGGTCTTCCCGCGCGTCCGGCTGCACCAGTTTCCGCCCCCTGATGACATCTACCCCGAGCAGGGTATTGGGCAAACCGAGCTGCGCCATGATAGCGGCCGGGGTAGAACCGGAACCTATGAACCAGGTTTCATCGTCCTCCATATTCTCGATGACCCAGGCGGCAATCTCGTCTACCACCAGTGCCTCGACTTCCTTGCCGCCGGCTTTAACCTGCTGAATATAGCGCAACTCTTCCGGTACCCACATTTCGCCATAATGGCGGGTTCTGACGACACCCTCGCGGAACGATGCTTCATCAATATCCCGCACCTCACCTTCCATCACGGTTACCAGTTCGCCATCAATCATCTCTTTCAGAATCCGGGTAACAGATTCCGGATTATTGGCAAACACGCCCGAGTGCATCTTCACGCCACAGGGAATTCCCAGCACCACCTGCCCCACTTCCGCGACATCAACTATATCCCGCGCCGTACCATCACCACCGGCAAACAAGAGCAGATCGACCCCTTCAGATTGCAGTAGCCTGGCCATTCGACGGGTATCGTCTGCAGAAGTCGGCGACTGAACGTTACCTGTCACCTGAAAACTGAATGCAGGTACTGACTGCTGCAGACGTTCGCATACGGTTTCACCCATACTACCCGGAGCGGTCAGCACCTCCAGACCTTGCAGCCGCTCAGCTAACCCGTTCAGCGCTGTAAAAACCCGGTCTCCCACATGACTGGTATAACCGAGCGCCATGGCTTCAGCCACCAACTGCTTGTCATCACTGCCTTTCAGTGCTGCCGGGCCGCCAAGACCTGCCATGGGGTTCAGCAGTAACCCCACTTTCAGTTTGCGTTGCGTTCTGCTCATTTCAGGCCCCATGTCAGACTGCACTCATCAGGCGTTCACGCAAACGCATACCAAACCGCATGTCATCACAAAAGCGGCCAAGTGCCCTGCTATCCACGTCGCTGCGGTGAAAATCTTCAGGCTTCCAGGTGACAGGTGCCTGTTGATGGATGCTGGTAATTCGGCGGTAAGTCCTTATCTCCTCAGCCTGTTCGCTAAGGGTGGCGATAATTTTTGTGGCACCACGGATACCGCTGTCAGCAACCATTTCAGGCGACGACAGCAGCGCCTCAAGATTTCCTGCGAACTGCAGCAAGCGGGCAGCCGTCTTCGCTCCTATCCCCGTAGCTCCCGGAATATTGTCTACTGCGTCGCCGGCCAGGGCCAGGTAATCTGCCAGCTGCTCAGGGCGTATGCCAAATTTTGCTTCAAGCGCGTCAGAATCAGTGTGGGTATCAGAGGCGTAGTCCCAGAGACTATCCCCCGTTTCCAGTAACTGTCCGAGGTCTTTATCCCTGGTGATGATCGTGATCCGGGACGTTTCAGGGTGAACTTCACGCCAGCCGCGTGCCAGAGTGCCGATAATGTCATCCGCCTCATAGTCTTCAAGCACAGTGCTATGAAAGCCCAGCAGCGATGTAATGCGCTGACACTGAGCAAGCTGATACTTAATATTCTCGTCGGGCAATTCACGGTTGGCTTTATAAGCCGGATAAATAGTATTCCGGTAACAGGTAGTCAGGCTTTCATCAAATGCAAATGAAACCGGCGAGATATCTTTTTCAACCAGTTCCGCAAGAAAACCGGCGTAGCCATAAACGCCGTTGACGGACCTGCCATCGACATCTGTGAAATTGTCAGGCATGGAGTAGAAAGCCCGGAAGAAATAGATTGATGCATCAACCAGATAGAGTCTGTCAGTCACGGGGAATCAACCTTTTCACGACAGCACTGCAGGTCAGCAGAATCTGCTCATCAGCAACAATCTCGCCGCGCAGGAATACCATGGACCCGGTCTTGCGAACGATTTCCCCCCGGCACCAGATCAGACTGCCGGTTTGCGCTGCGGCAATGAATTCACAGTTGAAACTGACGGTGACACAGCTTTCGGCCTGATAACCGTCTGTGGCCATCATGCAAAGCCCATAA
>JAGRIO010000474.1 GCA_020443225.1 Pseudomonadales bacterium | reverse complement strand
CCTATGCGCGGGAGATCAGCGAGGGCGGTGCCATCAACAAGTGTCCGCCAGGCGGCAGCAGAACCATTGCGAAGCTCGCCCAACTGCTGCACCGCGACGTCGTACCGCTCGACCCTGTGCACGGAGTCGAATCCGTACGCCTGGTTGCCAGCATCCGCGAAAACGAGTGCATCGGCTGCACCAAATGCATTCAGGCCTGCCCTGTCGATGCCATTCTCGGCGCCTCCAAACGCATGCACACAGTGATCGTGGACGAGTGCACGGGTTGTGATCTGTGCGTGGAACCCTGCCCCGTCGATTGCATCGACATGTTGCCGGTCTCCGGGGATGTCGCGGCACGCGACGAGGACGAAGCCCTGCGCCGCCAGCAGAGTGATTACTGGCGCCAGCGCTTCGAGGCGCGCAACCGCCGACTGGAGAAACAGCGCAGCGCCCTGCTTGCGCGCCGCAAGCTGGCTGCAGAAACGGCACGCCGCCTGTTGCAGGAAGAACCCAGCCAGCCGGTGGAAGTCGGCGTATGGATTCCCCCGCAGGAAAGACCGGTCATCCTCAGCGAAACGCAGGCCAAAGCGGACATTGCGGCGGCACTTGCACGTGTGCGGGCGCGCAAGGCGGCACAACAGAAGGAAGAGCCATGAACAAACTCACCCGCGCCGAGATGTTCCGCCGCCTGCAGGCAGAGAACCCGGCCCCCACCACGGAACTCGAATACAACTCCACCTTTGAACTGCTGATTGCCGTCATTCTTTCTGCCCAGGCAACCGACGTTGGCGTGAACAAGGCTACCCGCCCCCTTTTTGCCGTGGCGAATACGCCGGAGAAAATTCTGGCGCTGGGCGTGGATGGCCTCAAGGCCTATATCAAAACGATCGGTCTGTTTAACACGAAGGCAGAGAACGTGATCAAGACCTGTGCGGCGCTGGTCGAGCGCCACGGCGGCGAAGTACCGGGCGAGCGCGCCGCACTTGAGGCCCTGCCGGGTGTGGGGAGAAAGACGGCCAACGTGGTGCTCAACACCGCCTTCCGCGAACCGGCCATGGCGGTGGACACCCACATTTTCCGCGTCTCCAACCGCACAGGGCTGGCACCGGGAAAAAACGTGCTGGAAGTGGAAAAGAAACTGCTGAAAAACGTGCCGAAGGAATATCTGCTGGATGCCCACCACTGGCTGATTCTGCACGGCCGCTATGTCTGCGTGGCACGCAAGCCCAAATGCGGCTCCTGTCTCATCGAAGACCTGTGCGACTACAAGTCCAAGACTCTTGATTGACCCACCAGGCGCTGGTTTTGCAGGCGCGGGCTTCCAAGTAAGATTTCAAGCCATGGGCTGATCGCCTGCCCTGCAGTCGATCAAAAATATAACTCAAAAAAAAACGCCCGCAGATTCCTCTGCGGGCGTTCTTATGACAGCAGAAATCGCTTACTTGAACTTGCGACCCTTGCCGGCCGCAATGCGCATGCGCAGGGCGTTGAGCTTGATGAAGCCTGCCGCGTCGGCCTGGTTGTAGGCACCGGCATCATCTTCAAAAGTCGCGATCTTCATGTCGAACAGGGAGTCTGCAGACTCGCGGCCCGCGAGAATCACATTGCCCTTGTACAGCTTCAGACGCACCTTGCCATTGACGTAGAGCTGGGAGTAGTCGATCAGTTGCTGCAGTGCCAGACGCTCGGGCGACCACCAGTAACCGTTATAGACCAGTGACGCATAACGCGGCATCAGCTCGTCCTTCAGGTGGGCCAGTTCGCGGTCCAGTGTCAGCGACTCGATCGCACGGTGGGCCTTCAGCATGACAGTGCCGCCGGGGGTCTCGTAACAGCCACGGGACTTCATGCCCACATAGCGGTTCTCCACGATATCGGAACGACCGATTCCGTTTTCACCGGCGATCTTGTTCAGCGTCGCCAGCACGGTGGCCGGTGTCATCTTCTCGCCATTGATGGCCACGATGTCACCCTTCACGTATTCCAGCTCGATATAGGTCGGTACGTCCGGGGCATTCTCGGGCGACACCGTCCACAGCCACATATCCTCTTCCGGCTCGGAACCCGGATCTTCCAGCAGGTCTCCCTCATAGGAGATGTGCAGCAGGTTGGCGTCCATGGAGTAGGGAGACTTGGTGCCGCGCTTCTTCTCTACCGCGATATTGTGGGTTTCGCAGTAGGCCATCAGCTTGTCGCGGGAGTTCAGGTCCCACTCGCGCCAGGGGGCGATGACCTTCACCTCGGGCATCTGCGAGTAGTAGCCGAGCTCGAAGCGGACCTGGTCGTTG
>JAGRIO010000473.1 GCA_020443225.1 Pseudomonadales bacterium | reverse complement strand
AGCCCAGAAGAGATACTTTGCCTTTGATGAGGTTGCAGCCACCGGAGAATCCCTATGAAATTCACCATCACTACCCTGCTGATCCTGCTTTCCGTCAGTGCGCAGGCCGAGGATGTCATCAGGGAAACTCCCTCCGGTCACATCAACTGGACTGAAGGTAAGGTGTACGCCACCGGTTATGGCACCGCCAAACCCGGACTGTCTGCAGCCCAGAAGCGCATTCTTTCCCGTCGCGCCGCCGTGGTTGATGCCCAGCGGAACTTACTGGAGATTACTAAAGGCGTGCGCATCAATTCGACCCGCACGACCGATCAGGCCATGCAACAGAGCACCGAAATCGCCACCCGTGTCGAAGGCATTATCAAGGGTGCGATCGTCAGCAAGGAGCATTTCCAGAACGAGGTATCAACGGTCACCATGGTGATGCCCATTGGTGGCGAATTCATGTCCATCATGGTGCCGGATCAGGCAGCCGTTGCCGCAACTGAAACGCCCTTCCATCAGCAATACACCATTCTCAGGCCTGACAGCGACTATTCAGCTGCAGAAGATTCACTGTCAGGCTATCTGATATCAGATTATGCCCTGACCGCAGGCCGGTGGCTCGCAGACAGGCTCGTTCAGCCCGCCCATGCCGCTGATGCGCTGGTCATCAGAGACGATTCAGAAGCCCGGGCCTACCGAAAGCTACTGGAATGGATGGGTCAGGTGCCGCCACCTGGCATCGATCAGGTTCTGAAAGATGCCATTTCGAGCTATGAATCCAACAGCCAGTTCTCCGGGCTGTTAATTGATGCCAGTGGTGTTCCGGGTTTTGAACTGGCAACAGTTCCGAAAATCCGCGATGAAGATGGCAACGTGATCTATCCCAGTGACCGTACCTCTTACGAGGACATCATCAACAATCGCGGTGTGACCTACGACTTTGATCTGAATGACGCGGTCCGGAATCATCGGGTAGCCACAACTCCTTTTGTGATAAAAGCCTTATCGACCTACCAGAACCTGCCTTCTGATCTGATTATCACCCGAGGCGATGCTGCCCGCATCCAGCAAAGCGCCAGCACCGTAGACGCCATGAACAAGACCGGCGTCCTCATCGTCGTCGCGATCTGAGGGTTCAGTTAATGCGAACCGCCCTCTCTCTCATAGTCATCATGCTCGCACTGCTCACCGCAGCGACGGGTTCAGGGGCAGAGGCCTTTCGCTCTGCCAATGAGGCGGTCATCAAGGCTCAGTCACTTATAGACAGCGAAGCCTTCCGGGATGCAGAGCCGTTGCTTGAACAGGCGACCGGTCAGTTTCCCGACAATCAGATGCTGGCCATACTTTATGCCAGAACGCTGGTTAACCTCGAAAACATCGGCCTGGCCAGAAAGGTGCTGACCCGGAATTCTGCGATAGCCAGCGCGCCAGAGTCGAAAAAACTACTGACTTTTATTGATGATCAGCTGGAGAAGTTCACCCGATCTCGAAAGATGGCGATCATAGTCCTGCAGAAAGCGACCGATGCTGGCAACTATGACACCTCCGTTGCGGTCGCCGAAAAAGCAATTGCGAAGTTCCCTAACGATGAAACTCTGTACACAGCCTATGGACGCACGCTACTGGAGACTTTTAAGCTGGAAGAAGCGGAACAGGCGCTACGACAGGCCCTGAAGATTAACCCCAAAAATGTCGAAGCACGGAAACTGATTGAAGAGATACGCGCTACTGCCGATGCCCAGACCAGTGTTGAAGTCGCCGAATGGATCAGTATCGCCAAGGACAAGGTAAACGATTTTGTCGTCACTTTCCTGGCCCTGTTCGCTGCCTTCGTAACCAATTCACTGGTTTCACCCATAGCGTTGCGATACAAACTGAACCGGGCCCGAAAGGCGGTGGAAGAAGGCAACTATGACGACTTTACTGACCTGTTAGAGGGTATGCTTGACGAGGAAAATTTCGCGCCGTTGCGGGCAAACTTCCGCTTTCTGTTAAGAGCGAAGAGTTATGAGGAAGCGAGGGATATCCTCAACAAATATGTCAATACACTTGAGCGCCTGCCAACCCTGCTACGAATACTGGAACGCGAACATGAAAAGATGCTTGCCGGTGAGTAGCCCAACCCGAAGGTGGCTACCTGCCCTCCCACTATTAATATCGATGTCGGTGTTGACACTGGTGGCAGGTTGCGCCTCCGGGCCACCGGCTGCAACAGTGGTGATGATTCACCCGCTGGAAAAAAATGCCATCAACGCCCTGGACAGCGCGTCTCATGATGCAGCCCAT
>JAGRIO010000472.1 GCA_020443225.1 Pseudomonadales bacterium | reverse complement strand
TGATTGCCTATGACTGGTTCGACTGCCATCAATCCATGTCCCGGTTCATGTACTGGGCTGCGGGTTGTGTGAATGAACTGGCCGCGGCAGAGGACCTGTAACCCATGGACCTGTTGTTCTTCTTTGAATGGCTTGATAACTCGATGCTGGCGAGCCTGTCAAAAGCCTGGGGTGGTGTCTTTGCCGTCGTCCAAACCATTCACCTGGCGTCGCTGGCGCTGCTGGGCGGCATGGTTATTGTGCTGAGCCTGCGCCTGCTGAACATCCTGATGCGGGATATACCGGCAGATGTAGTCGTCGCCAGTACCAGACCGTGGATCAACCGGGCACTGATCGCCATCACCCTGTCTGGCATCTATCAGGCATCGGCCGTCGCTATCAAGCTCTATTACAACAGCTTCTTCTGGAGCAAGATGATCGCTTTCTTTATGGGTATCGCCTTCCTGTATGGGGTGATGTACCCATTGCTAAGCCGGGGCACAGCGCAATTACCCCCATGGACAGTACGACTGATGGCGTGTGCTTCACTGGTCATCTGGTTTTCAGTCGCCGCCACCGGCCGCTGGATAGGATTTTCCTGAATGGCGAGGGTAACAACGACAAAGGTGCAGTCATGACGCAAAAAACACAGGAAATCCTTGCGGGGACCTTGTCTGGCGGTATTATCATTGGCTGGATCATTTACTGGGCTATACAAGTGTCCGATGTCATCGAACTGTTGGAGATGGCATACGGATAAACGGGGAGTTTTCGTTATGCCATCATTCCGCACCACCACTGCCAGACTCGCGAAGTGCTTTAACATTCTGCTGCTTCTGACCGCCACCCAGCTATGCCATGCAGCGCTGGATGAAACCGAACAGAAACTCACCGAAGCTATCGACGCCACCAATGCCGACGCCATGGCATTGCTGGAAGAACTGGTCAATATCAACAGCGGCACCATGAACCTTGAAGGTGTGCGCGAAGTGGGCCGGGTCCTGGCCCCCTACTTCGAAGCGCTGGGCTTTACCACCCGCTGGGAAGATGGTGCTGCCTTTAAGCGGGCCGGCCACCTGATCGCAACCCACGAAGGCAGCAAGTCTTCCCCGCGCCTGCTGCTGATCGGCCACCTGGACACCGTGTTTGAACCAGACAGCCCGTTCCAGAAGTTCGAGAAAATCTCTGATACTGAAATCCGTGGCCCCGGCATTTCCGATATGAAGGGTGGCAACATCATCATGCTGCAGGCACTGCGCGCCCTGTATAACACCGGCGAGCTGGAAGACATGAACATCATCGTAGTGATGACCGGTGATGAAGAGCGCAGTGGTCGCCCGCTGTCGTTATCGAAAAAGGCATTGATTGACGCAGCATTACAATCAGACATCGCCATCGGCTTTGAGAACGGCGACGGCAACCCCAAAACCGCCAACGTATCCCGCCGTGGTTCCCTGGGCTGGACACTGGAAGTCACCGGTAAGCCTGCCCATTCGTCACAAATCTTCCGCGACGACATTGGTGCAGGCGCCATCTTCGAAGCAGCACGCATACTCACGGTTTTTTATGAAGAACTGCGTTCGGAAGATCTGCTGACCTTTAACCCCGGCAAGATTATCGGCGGCACCACCCTGAATCATGACACGTCCAGCAGTACCGGCACTGCCTTCGGAAAGAGCAATGTGATCGCAGAATCTGCCATTGTCACCGGCGACCTGCGGGCGATAAGCGCTGAACAGGTCGAACGGGTACAAAAGAAAATGAAGGACATCGTGGCCCGCAACCTGCCACAAACCCATGCGACCATCCGCTTCAGCGAAGGCTACCCACCCATGGCGCCCAGTGATGGCAACAAGAAGCTGTTGTCGATTTACAGCGAAGCCAGTGAAGCGCTGGGCTTTGGCCCGGTAGAGGCAGTTAACCCACTTCGTGCAGGAGCGGCAGATGTGTCATTCACGGCGGAGCATGTAGACATGGCGATTGATGCCCTGGGCATGAGCGGCACCGAAGGACATACCGTAGGTGAGATTGGTTACACCTGGGCACTGCCGATGCAGGCCAAGAAAGCGGCTGTTCTGATGTACCGGTTGCAGCACAAGTTGGACTAGGTGGTTAGTTAACCCCGCTTGCGGGCGGGGTTATGCACTGAACTGTTTCCGGAGCTTATTCAGGGACCGACAAGGTCAGAAAATACAGGCGGCATATCAGGCGGTCAGTTCGGTGATTTTTCTTTGCAGGTTCTTTCTGGCCTGCTCTTCGAAAAGATCACGGAAATCAGCGGAGCAATAAATAGTT